>CAIZGZ010000081.1 GCA_903932695.1 uncultured Actinomycetes bacterium
CACGATCACGTACGATGGCAATACGAGTGATTCTGGAACTGTTCCAGGAGCGCAGGGGTATTACGCAAACGGTCCATTAGTTACGGTGCAAACCAACACCGGGGGGCTAACTAAAGCTGGATACATATTGACAGGTTGGAATACCCAAGCTGGTGGCGGTGGAACTGCATATGCACTAGGGCAAGCCAACTCTACCTTCGCATCCAATACTGTTCTGTATGCACAATGGACGGGTGCTTCGTACACAATTCTTTATACCGGCAATAGCAACACGGGTGGAGTAGTTCCATCTAGCCAGAGTTACACCTACGGCAATCCGGGCATGACGCTCAACACAAACACTGGATCTTTAGTTCGAAGTGGCTACACCTTCAATGGTTGGAATACCCGCCCAGATGGCAGTGGTACGGCATTTGCTTCGGGTGCTACGGGAGCTACCTTTACTCAGGACACAGTGCTCTTCGCAGCTTGGACCCCACTCCAATACACAATTACCTACAACCCTGAGACTGGAACTGTCGGCACTCCTACCGTCACCTACACCTCAGGAACTCCGGCACTGGTTCTGCCTACCCCTTCCCTTACGGGTAACAACTTCAGTGGGTGGTACGACACTGCTACAGCTGGCACTCTTGTAGGTGCCGCAGGAGCTAACTACACACCAGTTGCTTCGCTTACTTTGTATGCGTATTGGACTCCTGCTACGTATGCGATTAGCTACGATGGAAACAACGGCACGGTTGATACATCGACCGTGAGTTATGTCTACGGCAATTCACCATTGGTATTGCGAACCCCTACACGTAACTCATTTGCGTTTTTGGGCTGGTACACAGCGACGACTGGCGGAACTCGCTTAGGCGGAGTTGGCGATTCATTTACTCCAGCAGCAACCCAAACCGTGCATGCCCAGTGGGTTCAAAACTCGCTTGCTAATCTGGTCTCGCCAACCCCCATTGGAACAATTACCACGACAAATGGCGTTGGAAATTCATTTACGGCAACGAGCGGAAGTACGACGGTCACAGTTACCTATACCTCAAATGCCCTGCCGGCTGGAACGGTCATCACTGACTATCTGCAAGGTGATCTCACTCATGAGCGATCACTAATCACAGGTTCAACGAACATTCTGCTCTCGACGGTTGTCTCTTGGCTTGCGCCCGATCTCACCGTGCCGGCCACGGCTGGCGGTAGCCCCATTACGATCACAATTACTGATCCCAATATTCAAGTCGGTGCGCAGATCTATATCTTGATCGGCAGCTCCTTGACTCTGGCAGGTACCGCGACGTCAGCTGGAACAGCTACAGCGTCTGTGACGACCGACCCCGAGATCATTATTAACAACCCACCTGCGGTTACTCCTCCTTCACAAAATACTCCACCCATCCAAAATTCTTATGTGAATGGGCTGACTCCATCTCGAAGCGTCGTTGGGGCGGCTATCCCGGTGGTAGCACAAGGAAACTTCGTAGAGCGAATTACCAACATTCAGGTGAATGGCGTCTCACTCCCTGCGAACAGTTGGACTCAAACCTCTTCTACGGTTTCCTTTACGATGCCTCAAGAACCAATCGGAACTTATTCGGTTCAGCTCTTTAATGGTTCTTCGCCATCTTTAGCACCACAGTCATTCCAATATTACGCCGCGATAAAACCTTCGCTGTCATGGACTGTGCAGACATCGGCTGCTGATAATTCATGGACGTCGGTCACTTTTGGCAATGGAGCCTTTGTAGCAGTCGCAAGCACAGGTAGCGGAAACCGGGTGATGCGAAGTACTGATGGCGTTCATTGGGTGACAGAGGCGTCTGCCGCTGATAGCACATGGAGTTCGGTTACCTACGGCAATGGACTATTTGTTGCTGTTGCAAACAGTGGAACAACTCGAATTATGACAAGTCCAGATGGGATTACCTGGACGGGTCGAAGCTATCCATTGTTATCAACCGATGCTCGCCCCTCCCACAATTACTCGACCGTAAAGTACGGCGATGGAGTTTTTGTAGCAATTGCTTCAAGTTACGTTGCGAGCCCAATAGTTCCTGAGATTATCTATAGCGCTGATGGTATTACGTGGAAGCGCGTCACTTCGTTCGCTGTAGATAGTTCTCAGGTTTTGGTAGGTCAGGGCAATATCAGTCTTGGCTTTGGTAACGGTAAATTCGTTATTACTACGGTTTCTGGCCGAAGTGCCTTGGGTCAGGTTCCAGAATTGCTGACGAGTTCAAATGGTGTCGATTGGTTCCGTTATATATTTCCGCTTAAACCGATTCCTGTCCAGGTAAATGCTCATGCGTTTGGCTGTTCGGTATTTGTAGCTTCAGTCCGTCAGGGTGGAGATTACACCGCCACAGATCCAACGAACTGGGTCGGCAACGGAATTATCGACCAAATCGGAGCAGGTCTTACTTATAGCAATGGCCTCTTTGTTGGCGTATCTACAACAACTGTAACGTCAAGCAGTGATGGAATTACGTGGAATTCTTCTGCGCCACCTGTTGCGAATGCATGGGACAGTGTTGCTTACGGTAATGGAATATTTGTTGCAGTGGCTTCGAGTGGAACCGGTAATCGCGTCATGACCACTCCATATAGTGCTTTACTGGCCCTGTCATCGAGTACCGAAACTGTTGCAACGGGGACTCCTATCGTGGGCTACCAACCGAGCTACAACGGTTGCAAATCTCCGACGTACTCGATCTCGCCAACGCCTAGCAACGGCACACTGAGCTTTAATCCGACAACCGGACTTTTGTCTGGCACACCAAGTGTTGCAGACCCAGGAACGACGTACACAATCACCGTACACGATGGTGAAAATGGGGATATCTCATCGAGCTACACCTTGGTTGTCACCGCTTCCACTAGTTCGGGTAGCACGTCATCAACCGGATCTGCCTCAGAGCCAATTTCGCAGGGATCGGGTCAGTCATCAACGAGTAGCGCTGGCAAGTCTTCAGGAAGTGTCGGCAACCCTTCGACCCCAAATTCAGGGAATAGTTCAACCGGAACCAAACCTACTTCTGGCTCAACGTCGACGTCAGCCGGACCGCTTGCTTCACCGATTTCACTAGAGACCCATTTTGATATGGGCTCTGATGTTGTCAAAGGAGCAGATCTGGCTCAACTTCAGAAGTTGGCGCACAAGATTGCGGGACTTGGAAAAGCAATCACTATTTATGTGACCGGCTACGCGCAACCAACCCCTGGCACCGAGGCGACCGATGGTCCGCTATCGGCGCGACGGGCTGCCAATGTGGCCAAAATTCTCAAGCAAGATGGCGTCACTACCAAGGTGGTCTATTTGGGTGCTGGTCGGGCAGCGGTCAATGATCCGAGCTCTCGTTATGTGAAGATTGTGGCGGCTAATAGCTAAACCACACGGGCCTAGCCCGTTTTCTCAGCCCTGATGCTTTAGACTTTGTCATCCTTGTTCTAACCCTTAACCAGTCGGAGTATGAGTGATGAAAAAGTTGAGGCTAGCTCTTGTAGCAAGTCTGGCTTTGGCTACCTCAATTATTGGGATCAACGCACCGACCCAAGCATCGGTTCCACAAGCAACGCTTATTACTTGTACCGATTTGAACACTCATAAGCAGATTGCGCTCAAACCGGGGGAGTCGGCATGTCCGACATTTCAGGCACCAGCAGTCTGGCGCTCAGTTCAAACCGATACCGGAATTCCTAAGGGTACAAACATCACCACTCTCAAAGTTTGCACCTCTAAGAATCCTTCGTACACGTATCAAGTGATTGCCAATTGGTGCCCAAAGTATCAAGTGAGCACAACCTATTACCGTTCGCTCACCCCGCCATCCGCGCCAGCAATCATTTCAACGATCGCGACGAGCTATAACAGCGCTCAACTCCTGATTGCAGGCAACTCTGCTTCGGATTCACCGGTTGCCTATTACCTCGTTAAGAATCTAGCGACCGGAATTACCCAAAAGGTGGCACCAACGAATTCAAAGACTGTGAGCATCTCTGGGCTGGCACCAAGCACCACATATTCATTTTCGATTACGGCTGTGAATGTCGATGGCACTTCTATCCAATCAAGTGCGAGTCAATCAATTGTGACGCCAGGATATGTGAGCCCACAAAACAGCGGCCCAAGTCAATCAGCTGATGCCACCCTCTCGGGGATGGTGGTCACAACAGCAACTTTGTCGCCTAGTTTCTCATCCAACGTGACTTCGTATTCGTCTACAGTTTCCAATGCAACGACCTCGGTTACCGAGAGTGCAACTGTGACAGAGAGCCACGCAACTCTCACAATCAACGGCACTGCTGTTGCCTCTGGAACCACATCGGCTCCAATCGCTCTCACGGTTGGTGCAAACACCATCACCACCGTAGTCACCGCCCAAAATGGATCAACAAAGACCTATACAGTGACAATCACGCGAACCGGCGCAAACGATGCAACAATCTCGGCGTTCTCGTTCAATGGACTAAGCCCCGTTGTTACAGGAACGGTTAATAACACCGCTCACACCGTCGCGCTCTATGTACCGTCAGGCACCAATCGAACCGCACTTGTTGCCACATTCTCTATTGGCGTTGGGGCAACCATGACTATCGGTGGAGTTGCGCAGACCAGTGGTGTAACAGCCAATAATTTCACTAGCCCACTTACCTACACTGTGACGGCTCAAGATGGAGTAACTACTCAGAATTTCGTCGTGACCGTAACGGTTGTTGGAGCTTCGCCTACGATCACATCACTTGGCGTTTCTTCAGGTCCACGTACTGGTGCTACCAGTGTGGTGATCTCAGGAACCAACTTCCAGAGCGGCGCAACGGTCCTATTCGGAAGTACTGCGGCGGCCTCGGTGACCTTTACATCAGCGACCTCGCTCACAGCCGTGACCCCGGCTCACGCTGCAGGACTAGTAAGTGTCAGCGTCACCAATCCAGATACTGGAAACGTCACCGCCAACAACGCATATACCTTTAATTACATCGTGGGAGATGCCGGCCCCGGCGGCGGAACAATCTTCTATGTATCCGCGGCAGGCTTTTCCGAACCCGGCGCATCGTGTTCTTCAAATTGTAACTATTTGGAGTGGGCGCCGAGCACATGGAGCGGAGGATCTAGCGATCCGGCCCTACCAGTCACGAATGACTCTGGACATGATCCCGATTCGACAGGTTATTCCGGTCTGACGCTTGGTACGGGACTTGCCAACACGAAAGAATTTAGAAATTACAATTCAACGACCGGTTATATTGGGGATTCGAGCCAGGCAGCCTTCCAGACTCTCAATTATGGCGGCACCGACTCATCTGCTGGTCAATGGTTTATTCCGTCGCAGGACGAGCTCAATTTGATGTGCAGATCCAGCGCAAAGTCCTCGGGCAATTTCTCAGGCCTATACTGGACATCTTCAACGGTTCCTACCGGAATTAACTGGTACCAGGATTTTTCTGATTGTGGACAAGTTGGAAACGAGGTCTACCACTATAAGAACATCCGCCCTATCCGTGCCTTTACTGGACTTCCAACTTTTGCGCTCTCGACCTCGAGTGAGTACACATCAGTAAATACCGCAGCGGTGACGATTACTTCTACGGGAACTGGCGTTCTTCCAACAGGATATTCAATTACTCCTCAGCCACCTGCAGGAATGACCTTTAACGCAACAACCGGAGCGCTCTCTGGTACTCCGACGGCATCTAGCCCAACTACTACATATACCGTGACCGCAACAAATCTCTTTGGAACCTTCACTCGTACATTGACCTTTACCGTTCTTCCTACTTCGGGTGCAACATGTGCAAATGGCGGAACGTGTGCCGTGGGCGACACGGGCCCAGGCGGCGGCACTGTCTATTACGTGAGCGTTTCTGGATTTACGTGTGGCGCTACCCATACTTCTACCTGTCACTATCTTGAGGTTGCGCCGAATACGTGGAACGGCGGAGCGAGTGACCCAACCGTCCCAATCTTGGCTGCACGCAACGATGCCGTTGCCATCCCAGGCGTTACACCGGAGGCCACTGCGAATCTCTCTGCTTCAGCACTTGGCCTCGGTTATCAAAACACCATTGCTATCGCCTCCTACTCAAATAACAGTGCGACGGCTGCTGGTTTGGTGCGTTCATATAACGGTGGCACTCAGAACGATTGGTATATCGGAGATACGGCCGAACTCAACCTACTTTGCCAATGGGTAAACGGTGGAAACGCAGATCCGGCTAATCAATGTTCTAGCGGATCGCTTACAAGAGGCGGCTTTACCGCAAGTTTCTACTGGAGTTCATCGCAGTGGACTACAACTGACCCAAATACACATGTAACGTCTTATGGTGCACACATCTACTACTTCTCAACGGCACAGATTGCTTCGGATCAATTTGCGGATAGCGTCTCCTGCAAAATTAGGCCAATTCGCTCGTTTTAGGGATTGACACCTGCGTCGAGATCTGGGTGAAGTAGCCCACTCTGGCTTGCTCGCGGTTATACGGCGCGCCTAGGCGCACCATTTGTACCTTTTCTTTAGGCTTACCTCATTATGGCAAAACGCAAAACAGCAGCTAAACGGTCGACATCAAAGAGCAAGAGCTCGATTCCAGGGGCGCTCGCCCAAGGGTTAGGTGCGATCTGGCGTGGCATCGCAAAGGCGATCGGCACCTTTGTTCGCTTCCTCTTTAAAGAGGCGCGCGAGCTCGATCAAGCGCACCAACGCGATGGCTTGGCCTTTCTGATTTTGATTGTTGCCCTCTTGGCTGCCGGAGGCAGTTGGTTTCATATGCACGGCCTCGTGGGTCGAGCACTTCAGGCGGTCCTGCTTGGCACATTTGGTTGCCTCGCGATCCTCTCACCGTTGCTCTTCATCTACTTTGCCTACCGCCTTTTCCGCGCACCTCACGAAGGTCGTGCCAATGGTCGCATCACAATCGGCGCACTCTTACTGCTCCTCACCAGCACCGGTCTTGCCCATATCTGGAATGGCTCGGTGGGGGATACCGGCAAGTGGTCGATGCAGCATGGCGGTGGTTGGATCGGCTACGCAGTCGCTACGCCGTTGGTCAAACTCGTCACATCGATCATGGCGGTTCCAATCCTGCTCATTATCTTCTTCTTCGGCATCCTCATCGTTACTGCGACACCAGTCTCACAAGTCGTCTCATACGTAAAGCGGATCCTGCATTGGGGTAAGAATCGCGCCGAATCAATCAGAGAAGATTTCGTTGACGAAGATTTCGAACTAACTGAATCAGCACCGTTTGAGAGCCCGATCATTCAGGACTTCAACGCCATCGCGGACGAAGAGATCGAAGAAGATTTTGAAGAGCTAGAGATCGGCTACGAAGAAGAACTCGCTGCCTCGGTTCCACATGCAACTGTCGTGCCGCCAACTCCCACCTTTGAACCAAAGAGCGTCCAAAGCGCTCCTGCTAAGCAGATGATCCTTGCATCAGATACCAGTTACATATTGCCATCTATGGATCTGCTCAAAGCTGGTCCAGCGGCAAAGGCAAAATCAAAGGTCAATGACACCGTTGTTGCAGCACTGGGTCAGGTCTTTGAACAATTTAATGTTGATGCAAAGGTCACCGGTTTTATGCGTGGCCCAACGGTAACCCGCTACGAAGTCGAACTTGCGGGTGGCGTGAAAGTTGAAGCGATCACTGCTTTGACCAAGAACATCTCATACGCAGTTGCCAGCAGCGACGTTCGAATCTTGTCTCCTATCCCTGGTAAATCAGCGGTAGGTATTGAAATTCCAAATACCGATCGCGAAATCGTGACAGTAGGCGATGTATTGCGCTCATCAGTCGCTTCGAGCGAGCCCCATCCGATGGTGATCGCACTGGGTAAAGATGTCGAAGGTAACTTCATCTGTGCCAACTTGGCCAAGATGCCGCACCTACTCGTTGCTGGTGCTACCGGTGCAGGTAAGTCATCAATGATCAACTCTCTGATCATCTCAATCTTGATGCGCGCAACTCCCGATGAAGTTCGATTAGTCATGATTGACCCTAAGCGCGTTGAGCTCACGAGCTATGAGGGAATTCCTCATTTGATCGCGCCGATCATCACCAATCCAAAGAAGGCGGCAGATGTGCTCGCGTGGGTTGTACGTGAGATGGATCAGCGATATGACGATCTCTCGCACTTTGGCTTTAGACATATCGATGATTTCAATAAGGCGGTTCGTGCCGGCAAGCTCAAAGCACCAGAAGGCAGCGAGCGAGTACTCGAGCCATACCCATACCTTCTCGTCATTATCGACGAGCTCGCCGACTTGATGATGGTGGCGGCGCGTGAAGTTGAAGAGAGCATCGTGCGTATTACTCAGCTTGCACGTGCTGCTGGCATTCACCTCGTGATCGCAACGCAGCGTCCAAGCGTGGATGTTGTCACCGGTTTGATCAAAGCAAACGTTCCATCTCGTCTCTCGTTTGCTACCTCAAGCTTGGCTGACTCACGCGTTATCTTGGATACACCAGGTGCGGAGAAGCTCGTTGGTCAAGGTGATGGACTCTTCTTGCCGATGGGTGCAAGCAAAGCAGTTCGTATTCAGGGTGCTTATGTCTCCGATCGCGAGAGCGAAGCGGTTGTCGCATTTGTTAAATCACAATTGCAACCGGTCTATCGAATCGACATCAATGCTCCAGCAGTGAGCAAGCAGATTGAAAATGATATCGGCGACGATATGGATCTTTTGTTGCAAGCAATCCAACTTGTAGTGGGAACTCAATTTGGTTCGACCTCGATGTTGCAGCGAAAGTTGCGCGTCGGCTTTGCAAAGGCTGGTCGTCTAATGGATCTCATGGAGAGCCGTGGCATCGTCGGTCCATCTGAAGGTTCAAAGGCGAGAGCGGTCTTGATTACCGCAGAGCAGATGCCAGATGTTCTCGAAGAGATCCAAGGCTTTAACTAGTCGTCAGCCGGACTAAATCTGCTCATTGGACGGCCGGTCTAGCTCTTCGGCGGGTGAATTTTTGGGTGACGCCCCGCGTAACTTCAGTCACGGGGTAGTCAGCCCGCCAAGGTGGCGCGTACCCTTAGAACATGACTGTCGGACTTCTCCTGAAGCAAGCGCGCGAAGCTGCGGGTTTGTCGATCGAGGAAGTCTCGGAACTCACTCGCATTCGCCCTCAAATCCTCCGTGATCTTGAAGTCGGCAAACTCCAATCTTCGGGCGGCATCGCATATGCGCGCGGACACATTCGCAGTATCGCAAAAGTAATCAACGCCGATGCTGATGTTCTGATCTCGCAATTTAATGATGAGGCTGAGACAACAACTCAATCAATGAGTGCTCTCCTCGTTGAGAACAGCGCAACAGTTCCGACTCGCGAAAAATCACAGATCTCGTATAAGAAACTTTCTTTTGCCGCACTTGTACTGGTTCTTCTCTTGATTTTAATTCCAGCTGTGGGCTCGTTCTTTCATTCAAGCGCAAAGCCTGCTCCCAAGCCGTCACCGAGTTCGGTAACAATGCCAGCGGCCACAAGTTCAACTCCAGTAGCGACACCGAGTGCGAGCACCTCTGCCACTCCAAGTGCCTCAACTGCACCGACAAATTCGGCTGCGCCGGTGGCTTCGCCATCTAGCATCACGACTTCGCCGGGCTCAACCGTTACCTTTACTGCCACGACCGCGAATAGCTGGTTCTCGGTAGCCGATGCACACGGAACGATCCTCTGGCATGGCACCTTGTACAAGGGAAGCTCACAATCTTTCAATGATTCTTCGCTCATCGATGTCACAATCGGCAACGCC
>CAIZGZ010000082.1 GCA_903932695.1 uncultured Actinomycetes bacterium
GAAATCCAATGCCCAACTGCGGCACTCCTGGGGCGCTCCTCACAAATTGATCGTCGGATACGTTGGCCGCCTAGCGAATGAGAAACGAATCTATGATTTGGCAGTTTTGGATCGGGACCCACGAATTCAACTTGTGATTGTGGGAGATGGTCCGGCACGTGAGAAGTTACAGATGACTTTGCGCAATGCGATCTTCACCGGTTTTAAAGGTGGCGAAGAGCTGGCAGCTGCGTATGCCAGCCTTGATCTCTTTATCCACCCTGGACCCAATGAGACATTTTGCCAAGCGGTGCAAGAGGCGCTTGCTTCCGGTGTGCCCTGCATCGTTCCTAAGACCGGTGGTCCCGCAGACCTAGTATCGACAGGTGCTACCGGCTACATCATCGACACCGCTGATGGAGATCAACTGCGAGCCGCGGTAGAGAACTACATTGTTCGTAACGATCACCTTGAGATGAAGGAGATGGCGAGGGACTCGGTAGAGCAACGAACCTGGTCGACCATCAACCAACAGTTGCTTTCCCACTATCAATCGGTCATTAATAAGAAGGCCGAACTCGCTGCATGAGAATCGTTCATATTGCAAATTTCTACGGCCCCAGTTCTGGTGGAATCAAGACCACTTTGCACGCGTTGGGAAGTGGGTATCAGAAGTATGGCCACGAATTTATTTACATCGTTCCTGGAACCCAATTCAATGATGAGATAACGCAATTTGGTCGAAAGATCTCTATGCCTTCTGTGATTTTGCCAGGAAGCGGCTCCTATCGAGTTATGCGCAGTAATGCCGCAGTCAAAAAGCTATTACTGGAGTTGGCCCCGGATCGATTGGAGATCTCTGATCGCTTCACGTTGCGCAGCCTCGGCAATTGGGCGAAAGCTCACGGAATTCCCACGGTTGTATTTAGTCATGAGACGTTACGAGGGTTAGTGAAACGATTTATGCCGTTTGGGATCGGCCAACGAACACTTGTGAATTGGCATAATCGAGCACTTGCCAAGAAATTCGATCACGTTATTGCCACGACCGACTTTGCAGCCCAGGAATTTCGCGAGATCGGTGTGCGCAATTTAGTGAAGGTCCCGCTTGGGGTTGATCTTCACAATTTCTCACCCGAAAATCGATCAGAGGCTCTCCGTCGTGATCTGCTTAAAGGAAATAAACTCCTGATTGTTCACTGTGGTCGACTCTCGCCAGAGAAAGAACCGCAGCGAAGTATCGAAACCTTAATCGAGCTACGTAAGCGTGGGATTGATGCGCGTTTGGTCATCATTGGAATGGGGCCGATGTGGAAATCTATGCGCGAACTAGCCTCGGGTCATCCCATTGATCTGCTCGGGTATATCGCCAACCCTCGCCAGGTCGCAGCGATTCTGGCTAGCGCAGATGCCACTCTTGCTCCGGGACCACTTGAGACTTTCTGCCTATCGGCGCTCGAATCGATCGCTAGCGGTACGCCCGTTGTTGCTTCTGCCAGTAGCGCGGTGGGTGAGTTCCTCGCTCTCCGTGATGTTGTGCCGGCAGGAGCGGTCGCACGTGATGATGAGGTTTCATTTGCCGATGCAGTTACTGAGGTCCTGCTCAATAAGAAGATGCGCAGCGCAGCCCGAAGCGCTGCCGAAGCACTTCCTTGGGAGGCCACGATTCTTGCCATGATGCGGTTGCATCAGATTGAAACGCTCGGTGAGAAAGCTCCAAGTGCAACCACCCGAAGGCGATTGAAAGCAGCCTAATGGCTCTTACTCTCGCGGTGCTTGGCGACTCTGCGGCATTTGGTACTGGAGATTTTGATCTCGAAGGCAATCCGCGTGGTTGGGGGTATTACCTCTCACAGGTATTTCAAGAACCGTGTCAGTATGTAAATTTTTCACGCCCTGGAGCTAAATCAACCGAGGTGAGAGATCTTCAACTTTCTCAGGCGCTTGAGCTTGATCCCGATATCAGTGCCGTTATTGTCGGTGGCAACGATATGTTGCGTAATGGTTTTGATCCACGAGAACTCGCAGATAACCTCATTGCAACCTGCGAAGCGCTGTTGGCAAAAGGTTCTGAAGTGATGATGATTGAACTTCATGATCCAGGAGCGATTTTGCGAGTACCGCGCTTATTGAAGCGAGTAATTCGACGCAGAGTAAATGCCGTAAATGCCGTCTATCGCGAGGTAGCCTCTCAACTCGGAATAATTTTGATCGAAACTCGAAGTATTCCGAATGTTCACGACCTTCGTAACTGGCATATAGATCGCATGCATCCCGGCCCGCTTGGACATAAATTACTCGCGCGAGAGATGGCCAGAGCGCTGCGAAATAAAGGCTACAACCTTGGAGTTCCTCACGCTCATACCGAAGACTTGCACTCTCGACGAGCAAAGTTTGTGTGGCTGTTGGTACACGGCACGCCGTGGTTTCTTAAGAGATCCGTTGATCTACTTCCGGTAGCGCTTTATCTCATGGCGGTAGAACTTGTGAAGGTAGTAGTGGAGCAGCTTCGCTTACTTAGAGGCTGAAGGTGCAGGTGAAGCTGTGACTAGCTTTCCTGAGCCAACTCCTGAGAAGTAGTCAGCTTTTGCACGAACGATCGCACTCAACGTAACGCTTGCCGCGTTTTTGAAAGTAACGACAACGGGAACTCGAGTTCCAGCTGCTGCGCTCAATGTCGCAACACTTCCGGTTGCATTGGCGGTGTCGCCACTGAAAATCACTGGCTTATTTTGAAGCAATGGGAATGATGGTGCGCTCAGAGTTGCAGCGACGCCATTGACGGTGATACCGGTAAGGGCATCGGTCGTAGCAGCTTCATTGATGAAAGTTCCGACGATCGCAGCTCCACCAGTTGGCTGAGCGACGATCACGATATCGCGGACCGCGACTGAACCAGAGTTGGCCTCAACGCCATCGCTAACCTGCTTGATGTTACGTGTTGGGGCATCTGGGCCAGTTGCGCCACATCCACTCAGTAGAAGGACTGATCCCGCTACAAGGACAAGGCCGGCGCTCTTTTTCATACGAGAAGTGATCACCCGCTAAGAATACAGGGAAAAATCTGGCCAGATCTTGACAAATAGCGGGGTAGCACTTTTGAAAAATGTGACCTAGGAAACGCTGGTAGAATTGGGCTCTAACCACAAGGAGCCAGATTAATGTCATTTAAAGTCGGCGAAACAGTTGTCTACCCCCACCACGGTGCGGCGCTCATCGAAGCTATTGAGACCCGAACCATCAAGGGCGAAGAGAAGATCTACCTAGTCCTCAAAGTGGCCCAAGGCGATCTGACTGTCCGGGTTCCAGCCGAAAATGTCGACCTGGTCGGCGTCCGCGATGTGGTTGATAGCGCCGGACTTGACCGCGTATTTAGCGTCCTCCGCCAGCCATACACAGAAGAGCCAACTAACTGGTCTCGCCGCTACAAGGCAAATGTCGAGAAGCTCGCCTCTGGCGATGTCATCAAGGTGGCCGAGGTCGTCCGTGATCTCTACCGTCGTGATCTCGATCGTGGCCTCTCTGCTGGCGAAAAGCGCATGCTCTCTAAGGCAAAGCAGATTTTGGTCTCAGAGCTCGCGCTCGCGGAGCACACCGATGAAGTCAAGGCTGGCGTCATCCTCGATGAGGTCCTAGCTTCTTAATAGCTTCTCACCATGAGTGAATTTATCGCCGTCATCATTCCTGCTGGCGGCAGCGGAGAACGGCTCGGTGCAGATATCCCCAAAGCCCTCGTCCAACTCGCCGGAAAATCTCTGATCGAACGCTGCGTCAACGGGATTGCCCCAGTTGCATCACAGATCCTCGTTGCAGCTCCAGCAGGATACGAAGAGCAATTTCGTGAACTCTTAGGAAGTGAAGTCACTGTTGTTACTGGTGGCGATTCACGCAGCGCAAGTGTAAAAGCAGCGCTCGCTCATGTAGATCCATCGGCCCGCTTTGTTTTGGTTCATGATGCAGCCCGGGCACTTGCTTCAACAGATCTAGCAGAACGCGTTATCGAGGAACTACGTTCGGGGCAGAGCGCAGTCATTCCCGGCCTTGCGGTTGTCGACACCATCAAAAGCGTTGATCGCGATGGATATGTCGTGAGCACCCCGGATCGATCGCAATTGCGCGCTGTCCAGACGCCACAAGGATTTGATGTCGAAGTACTTCGTGCGGCTCACGAGTCAGACGAGCAGTACACCGATGATGCCGGCGCAGTTGAAGCGCAAGGTGTTCGAGTCAAAATTATTGATGGCGAAGCACGTGCGCTCAAAGTTACTACCCCGCAAGATTTAGAGAGCGCACATCGGTATCTCCTTGGAGATAGCGACAGAACTGCGTTGCGAGTTGGAATCGGCACCGATGCACACGCATTTTCAAAGGATCCAGATCGAGTACTCGCGTTGGCGGGATTAATCTGGCCAGATCAGGTTGGGGTCGATGGTCACTCTGATGGCGATGTTGCGGCGCACGCGATCTGCGATGCGCTCTTCTCGGCAGCAGGGTTGGGCGACCTTGGAAGCAATTTTGGAACCTCGGATCCACAATACGCTGGTGCAAGTGGTCTGCAATTACTTCACGAGACCCTTACTCGAGTCACCGCAGCGGGCTTTTCCATCAACAATGTTGGCGTACAGATCGTGGGCAATCGCCCTAAAATCGGCCCTCGTCGCGGCGAAGCCATTGCGGCGCTCAGTTCCGCTTTAGGTGGCGTACCAGTATCGGTCACCGCAACAACGACTGATGGCTTGGGCTTTACCGGTGAAGGCCGGGGAATCAGCGCAATTGCTACTGCGCTTGTGCTTCGCGCCGGCAAGTAGCTCCGCTCATAGCGGTTAGAATTCTCCAATGTCAGCGCCTTTGAAGCTTTACAACACCGCTACCCGGACAGTGAGCGAATTTACGCCGCTGCGCTCTGGTGAAGTCGGTATTTATCTCTGTGGCGCTACCGTGCAATCCGCCCCTCACATCGGCCATATTCGAAGCGGTGTGAATTTCGATATTTTGCGCCGCTGGTTGATCGCAAGTGGTTACTCCGTAACCTTCATCCGCAACGTCACCGATATCGATGACAAGATTCTTCAAAAAGCCGTGGTGGAGAATATGCCGTGGTGGGCGCTTGCCATGAAGTACGAGCGAATCTTTACCGATGCATATCGCGCACTCAATGTCTTGCCACCTACCTACGAGCCACGTGCAACTGGCCATATCACTCAGATGGTGACGCTGATGGAGAAGCTCATTGAACTAGGCGCGGCTTATGCACCGGGCAATGGCGATGTCTATCTCGAGGTTCGCAAACTCAACTCTTACCTCACGCTCTCCAATCAAAAACTTGATGACCTGCAATCCGCCGAAGAGGTAGAGAACACCTTCAAGCGCGATCCACGTGACTTTGCACTCTGGAAGGCGGCTAAGCCAGGTGAGCCATCATGGCCAACTCCGTGGGGCGATGGCCGACCAGGTTGGCATATCGAATGCTCTGCGATGGCCCACACCTACCTCGGTGAATCTTTTGATATTCATGGCGGCGGTTTAGATCTAATCTTTCCGCATCACGAAAATGAGATCGCGCAATCACAAGCAGCTGGCTTTGGATTTGCGAATATTTGGATGCACAACGCATGGGTTACCGCATCTGGCGAGAAGATGTCTAAATCGCTCGGCAACTCACTCCAAGTGCACGAGCTGCTCAAGCGAGTACGTGGGATCGAACTTCGTTGGTACCTTGGTAGCGCGCACTATCGCTCGATGCTCGAGTTCTCTTTTGAAGCGCTCGAAGAGTCGGCTACAAATTTCCGCAGAACCGAAGGCTTCCTTAAGCGAGCTACTGAGATCGTGGGCTACCTCCCAGATCCAGTGATCTCACCTGCCTTTGCTGCAGCCATGAACGATGACCTTGCTGTTCCAGCTGCGCTTGCGTTGGTCTCGGAGAGCGCGCGACTTGGCAATATCGCGATCACCAATAACGATCAGGCTGAAATTGCTACGCAGGCCAGCGAAATTCGTGGTGCGCTAGGAGTATTAGGGTGCGATCCGCTCGACCCAGTATTTGCTAGTGAGAGCGCAGCCGATGGCGAGCTACTCGACTCCCTCATTGGTTTAGCGCTCGAACAACGCACCGCAGCTCGTGCCCGAAAAGATTTTGAGAGTTCAGATGCAATTCGCGATCAATTAGCAGCAATGGGAGTCATCATCGAAGATACAGCCACAGGTCCACGCTGGAGCGTTAACTAATGCGCCCGGGTAAGAAGCGTCGCGAGAGCGAAGCTGCTGCGACCAATAAACGTCGTGAGGCAACTCGTCGACCAGAATCACGTCGCGAGACTCGACCTAATTCAGATGCGGTCGCGGGCCGTAACCCAGTACTAGAAGCGCTCCGCGCCAAGGTCCCGGCAAAAGAACTTTTGATCGCAGAGCGCGCCGAAATCGATGAGCGCATGACCGAGTCAATGCGATTGGCAAAGAACCAGAACCTGATCATCAAAGAAGTTGCGCGCGGAATTCTTGATGGGTTGACTGGCACAACGATGCACCAAGGTATTGCACTGGTGATCAAGCCATTCACCTACGCCACCTTTGATGAGCTACTCGTGAAAGCGAAGAGTCCAGGGCTCTTGATTGGTCTTGATGGCGTCACCGATCCACATAATTTAGGTGCGATTGTGCGAAGCGCTGCAGCATTTGGCGCCGATGGCGTTGTGATCCCAGAGCGTCGTACTGCGGCGATGACCGGATCTGCTTGGAAAGCTTCAGCTGGTGCGGCTGCGCGTCTGCCGATCTCACAAGTGACCAACTTGGTTCGTTCACTCGAAGATGCCAAGAAGGCTGGCTACTTTGTGGTCGGTCTCGATGCCGAAGGCGATGAATCGTTGCCAAAATTCTCATTGGCGAAGGAATCGGTCTATGTCATCGTGGGTAGCGAAGGCAAGGGCTTGTCACGTCTAGTCCGTGAGAAGTGCGATCTGATCCTGTCGATTCCGATGCACTCGAGCGTCGAGTCGCTCAATGCGAGCGTGGCTACCGCGATCGTTCTGCATCAAATTTCTGCAATCCGAGCAGGCGAATAACCCCAAAAAGGGCGGCTGCTCACCGAATAGACACCTTCTGTTCACCTACGTAAGGAAAACTGCGCCTCATGTCACATGAGATAGCTGCCGATCCAAGGGCACGACTAGTCGACCGCGAGCTGACCTGGCTCGCCTTCAATCAGCGTGTTTTGGAGTTGGCCGAAGATCCAGCGACTCCGCTACTTGAGCGCTGTCGCTTCCTTGCAATCTTCTCCTCAAATCTCGATGACTTCTACATGATTCGAGTTGCAACCCTCAAGCGCAAACTTGAAAGCGGTGTGACAAAGGCGAACACTGCTGGTTACACACCCATTCAATTGATGACCGAGATTTCGCAGAAGACGCAAGAGTTACTCCAACGTCAATCCCGAACCTTTCATGATGTAGTCCTACCAGAGCTCGCCAAATACAAGATTGAGATCGCGACTTGGGCATCGCTCGATGATGACGAGCGTGCGGCCGTCAATAAGGTCTTTCATACCAAAATCTTCCCAGTGCTCACACCACTGGCTGTTGATCCCTCACATCCAT
The DNA here is from genome assembly GCA_903932695.1 of uncultured Actinomycetes bacterium. Classification (GTDB taxonomy): domain Bacteria; phylum Actinomycetota; class Actinomycetes; order Nanopelagicales; family Nanopelagicaceae; genus PALSA-747. Next base: position 7,569 of record CAIZGZ010000082.1, read on the forward strand.
TTCCCTATATCTCGGGGCTCTCACTCAACTTGGCTGTGGTTGTTACAAATCCAGAGACAGATGAAGATCTCTTTGCGCGCGTCAAGGTGCCATCTAATCTGCCGCGATTTGTAGAAACGGGCAAAGTTGGCGCACGACGATTTGTGCCGATGGAAGAAGTGATCATTGCAAATCTCTCTGAACTATTTCAGGGAATGACCGTCAAGGACCACTACACCTTCCGCCTGACTCGTAATGCCGATCTTGAACTCGAAGAAGAAGAGTCAGAAGATCTCTTGGCATCGATGGAGCAAGAGCTGCTCCGCCGTAAATTTGGCCCACCAGTACGACTTGAAGTCGATCGCGATATTGCTCCTGAGTTATTGCGCACGTTGATGGATGAACTCAACGTCAAAGAGGAAGATATCAGCCGCTACAAAGAGCCGCTGGATCTCACTGGCCTGAATCAATTAGCTGATATCGATATCCCTGAACTTAAATTCCCACCATTTCGCAATCAAGTACCACCTGATCTACGCGATATCGATGCTGATTCGACCGATGGCTTCTTTGATGCAATTCGCCGTCGCGAGATTATTCTGCACCACCCATACGAGTCATTTACCGCCTCAGTTGTGCGCTTCCTCGAATCAGCCGCCACCGATCCGCACGTGCTTGCTATCAAGCAGACGCTCTATCGGACATCGGGTGATTCGCCGATCGTTCAAGCGTTGATTGAAGCGGCAGAGGCAGGCAAGCAGGTCCTCGCTGTCATTGAAATTCGTGCCCGCTTTGACGAGCTGGCGAATGTGCGCTGGGCACGCAAATTGGAAGATGCCGGAGTACACGTCGTCTACGGTTTGATCGGCCTCAAGACTCACGCCAAGCTCTCGCTAGTGGTGCGCCAAGAGACCAACGGCATCCGACGTTATGTCCATATCGGCACCGGTAATTACAATCCAAAGACTTCCCGACTCTATGAAGATTTTGGAATCCTCTCCGCCGATCCAGTTCTCGGTGAGGACGTTAATAAGCTCTTCAATCAACTCTCTGGTTTTGCACCGCAGACAGCCTTCACTCGCCTATTGGTAGCACCACGCACTATCCGTTCTGGCTTGATGGAGCGCATTGATCGAGAGATTGAAAATCACAAAGCGGGAAAGCCCGCACTCATTCGTATGAAGCTCAATGCAATCTTGGATGAGGGTTTTATCGAAGCTCTCTATAAAGCTTCTAATGCAGGCGTGAAGATCGAATTGATCGTACGTGGAATCTGCGCAATCCGCGTCGGCGTTCCAGGTTTATCTGAGAACATCACCGCTCGTTCAGTCTTGGGTCGTTTCCTCGAGCACTCTCGGGTATTCCATTTCGCTAATGGCGGCGATGATGAGATCTACATCGGTAGCGCAGATCTGATGCACCGTAACTTGGATCGACGGGTCGAAAGCTTGGTCAAGATCACGCAGACCGATCACAAGCGGTTCTTGCTCGGTGCGCTTGATAATTATCTGCAAAATGACTTTGTCCACTGGTCGATGCAGCCTGACGGCACATGGCGTGCGGTGACAACCGATGCCCAAGGAGTGCGTTTGAAAGACTTCCACACAACCGCGATCGAGTGGTACCGAGGACGCGAATGAAGCCCGCAGTAGTCGCGGCCGGAGGAGTTCTCTGGCACCGCAATATCGCTGGCGAAGTAGTGATCGGGTTGGTTCATCGCCCGCGTTATGACGACTGGTCTTTACCTAAGGGCAAACTCGAAGATGGGGAACCCCTGATTGCATGCGCGTATCGCGAGATCATGGAAGAGACTGGGCTTGAGGTTCAGCTCGGACCGCTAATCGGCGAGGTCGAATATTTTGTGCCAGATGGGCTCAAGCAAGTGACCTATTGGTCGGCTCGAGTGCTTGGTACCCCTGGCGTCTTTACGCCCAATGATGAGGTCGACGCGATGGAGTGGCTACCGCTTGAAGAAGCCGCAGTTCGTCTTACTCGTGAAAGTGATCGCGAAATTTTGGAGCAGTTCGATGATGTTCCGTATGACACGCAACCGCTGGTCATGCTGCGACATGCAAAGGCGCTAGATCGTAGCGAGTGGCAAGGCGAAGACGAGGATCGCCCACTTGATCTCCTTGGTCAACAGCAGGCAAAGCGGATGCACGCCATGTATCAGGTCTACGCGCTGACCCAAGTACATACATCCGATGCGGTCCGCTGCTTCGATACCGTCACTGGAATCTGTCGTGCGTTAAATCTCACCCCGTTCGTCAAAGGTGCGCTGAGCGAATACACATTTAAGAAGAATAAAGAGAAGTCACTCGATTACATCAAAGAGCTCATTAAGGTCGACCAAGCCGCCTTGGTCTGCAGCCACAATCCCGTGATTCCACGCATGATGGAGAAACTCACGAAGAAGATCGATTTTGAGTATGACCAAGAGAAATTACAACCAGGTGAGGCCTGGGTTATTCACCACGATAAGAAGAAGGTCAAGCAGATCGATCGGATCGCCGCTCCGCTTATTTAATCGGCTTATGGAACTCGGAACCCGACTCCATCCAATCCATCCACTTAAGAACAACGCCTTCACGCAGCGCCCAAGGGCAGATCTCTAGCTCGCGCAGATCAAGATTGCGCATCACGCTCTCGGTGACAAATGCACCTGCGACGATTTGGCGGGCACGATTGCCAGAAACTCCGGGCAGCTTGGCGCGCTCGTCAAAGCTCATTCCAGCCAATCGAGTGGAGATCTTTCGAATCGCATCGACTTTAATCGTCTTACCGTTGCTATCAAACCAATCACCACAGAGGCGAGCAAGAGTGCGCAGCGTCTTGCTCGTCGCAATAGCGCGATCGGTCTCTTGATGTTTTACAAGAGCAGGGAGCACCGATTCCAATTGAGATTCGATGTGATCGCGCATCGCGCGGATCCCTTTATCGGCATACGGATCACCGCTCAGAAATTTTTGGGTAAGCCTGGATGCACCAAGTGGGAGAGAGGTCGCAACTTCTGGAGATTCATCAACTCCAACGCCAATCTCGAGTGATCCACCACCGATATCGACAACGAGTAGTCGACCACTTGACCAACCAAACCATCGACGTGCCGCAAGGAAGGTGAGCTTTGCTTCATCTTCACCGCTCAACACTTGTAAGTCGATCTCAAAATCTTTATTGAGGTTGGCGATAATCTCTTCACCATTTGCTGCTTCGCGAAGCGCCGATGTGGCAAAGGGAAGTAGCTCTTCTACTTGCACCGCGCGGGCTTGGGTTACTGCATTCTTTATTGTTGAACGGAGCGCTGCGATTCCGGCCTCGTTGATTCGGTTATCCGGATTAAGAAATTCGGTAAGGCGTAACTCTTCTTTGTAGTTGAAGGTCGGATTGGGGCGTGCTCCCGGGTGGGTATCGACCACTTGGAGGTGGACGGTATTGGAGCCAACATCAAGGACACCTAAACGCATGGGCAGAACTTACCCCTTCACACCTCACTTTCGGGCGGCCAGCTACCCCGAGCCAATGCCCGATCGGTTATGAAGTAGTGAAATCTCGTGCAATAATTACCGCCTGCATCACGCAGGCCTCCCTAGCTCAGTGGTAGAGCATCCGCCTTGTAAGCGGAAGGTCGTCAGTTCAATCCTGACGGGGGGCTCCATTTTTTTTGCCTGATTGGTTTTTGCCTGATTGGTCTCAAATCCGTATCACCCTATGCCATGATTGAGGGGTGAGTTCGAAGAGCGCAGCAGCTAAGGGTGAGGGAAAGCTTGATCTCCCCGGCGTCTCGCTCAGCCGAATCACCCCGGTCCCAGTCCCACCCCAGTTCATCTCCCGGCTTCACCTCATCGATTGGTTGGAAGAGAGTGCGCCTCGGGCGATCGTCGTTATGGCACCAGGTGGCTTTGGCAAGACCATGCTCGCTGCGCAATGGGCGGCCCGGTACCCCGGAAAGGTAGCTTGGCATACAGCATCTCGTCAGGACTCTTCCCGCGATGCGATCTTTAGCTTCGTGGCCGCAATTCGAAAGATCCGGCCTGATTTTGCACCCTGGGTAGATGACCTAGTTGCGACCGAATTTGATCGCATCTCAGTAGCGGTGAAGATCTGCAATGAGATTGCAACATGGGATGAGGATCTCTATTACGTCTTCGATAACGTTGATCATCTACCGCCAGAGCACATCGAAATCTTCCAGGCGTGGACCGATAATGCTCCGCTCAACACCAAGACCATCTCCATTAGAAGCACCATGCCCGTCATCACCTACTCCCGTGCTGTGAATATGGATGCCATTCGTTTTCTCACAAGCGCTGATCTAGTTTTTACGCCAGAAGAGATCGACCTCCTGGTTGAACAACAGGGACTTGATGCAAGTGATCCTCAGATTAAAAGCGCGCTCGCGCTCGCGGCCGGCTGGCCAGCCGGCGTACAGATGGTGCTTAATACGATCGCAGAGCATGGAAGTTTTAATGTAACTGGTTCACGAATTACATCTGATCTGCGGCACCAGCATCTCATCGCTACGGCGCTCTCTCACCTCAGTGAAAGCGAGCTCACACTCCTCAAAAAGTTGGCATTTTATGAGGTATTTGACCTTGAGATCATTCAATCACTTGGTGTTAACTCAACACCAGACCAGGCTCTTGCTGGGCTAACACGTGATCAAATCTTCCTGTATCGAGTGGATGAGAGTTCATCGCACTATAGCCTCAACGAAATTATTCGAAGTTACCTGATCGAGAAGCTACGCGACGAACCCGAATTGATGAACGAGGCGATTGCTCAAACCGCCAATTACTATCTTTCTAAGAAGGATTTTCTTAAAGCGCTCGTGCTGCTTGAACAGCTCGGTGACACCTCAAAAATCCTGACAATCGCGCAAGAAAATCTCTTACAGATCATGTTTACGGCTAATCGCCCGCTCTTCTATCGATGCATCGAGAGCCTGGAATTCCATCTCCAACTCGACGAGGCCGGCTCGCTCTACTTCCGAGCTGCCTTTGAAGCAGTCACCGGTAATCGCGATAGCGCCACCGTCCTCTTTCAGCGCTTGCGAGATTGCCTAGCTTTACAAGACTCTGATCAGATTGGTTTGGCCGAGATTGGCTTACTGGAGACACGACTTGAACTGCTTGGCGGAAATTTCAACGAAGTTATTGCTCAAGCCCGTACATTCCTTGAACTACCGGTATCTGAACGCACTACTGCAGTAGCGCATGGCATCACGGTTTATCGAGCCGGAGCAACCGCAGCGTTTCTCATGGAAGATCATGATGCTCTGGTCGCAATGTACGAAGCGACAATTGCGAGCCCTGGTCCGTCCCCAGAACTCGTTCCAGCCATTTCTATACCTGCGATCAGTGCGCTGTTAGCGCTTGCAGATGGTCGGCTGCGTGATTCGGTCGAGCTCTCCCTCGTCGCGCTGGATAACGCAGAGAAATTCAAGATCTCCGGGATGTTCTTTCCGTTTGAAGCCGTCTACTGCTTGGCAGATGCATATCGAGAATATCTCGAGCTTGATAAGGCGAAA
>CAIZGZ010000083.1 GCA_903932695.1 uncultured Actinomycetes bacterium
CACTCATGATGAACCCGCCAGTATCTCCGCTCATCGTTCGCAAGAGGTGAGAGCAGATCAATCCAACTTGATGCGCCTAGCAGCGGGCTAGTACCCGTTGCGATGTACTCGGCGACGATACTTGCAACCAGTCCTGCTATCCGCAAGCTGACATACGTCGGCATCTCATCCCGAAGCGGATGTGGCGCAACAGGTAGACCGAGATCGCGTTTGCTCAGAGCCACACATCGTAGGCATGGGGTGCGTCCTGGAATAACGAGCGGCCCCAACTCAATATCTCGACCAGCAATGGGGTTGATATGTAAGTGGGCGCTGCCTTCACTCATCCAACGTTGAACATAATCCCACTCCACCGGAACAGTGGAGATAATTAAATCTGGCATAGCTTTCGCAACACCTAAACCGTTAGGTAGCCGACTTTCTCGAATGATCTCTTGGTGAAATTCGGCACGGTTCTTTCCAATATCGCTCATCCGAGTCACTAGCCCACAGAGATCGTGAGAATTAATTCGATCCGATACCGAGCCGCGAGTAATAATCCGCGTGTGATTGATCCCCATAGATTGCAAAAGTCCGAGCAAAGTCCGAGCAAAGCGGTTCTCGCCAGAAATTAAAATTGTGAACTGAGATCGTTGAAAGAGCTCGTGAGTGCCACCATCGTTGCGTCCAGATCGATGTGTGATGAGCGATCGCTCGAGTGTGGTCCGCTCGGCGATGCTGGCAGATGCGACCCCGACTTGCGAGTGAGCTCGATGAGTCTGCTCGGTGATCTCGATCAGTGAATGCTCATCAAGAATCGCTTGCACCTGCAAGATCTCGTCAGGATCGATGGAGAGCCCCTGTGCAATTTCAGCGACGCTGTGCCGGCCATCGAACCTTGCGACAATTTGAGCAATGACGGGGGAGGAGAAGCGCACACCGTGGGTGTGGAGTCCAACAAAGAGTTCTTCGCTGCGCGAGCTCTGGACTAACGCCTGAACCCCGCTTTTTAATCGTGGGTAGCTACTCATGGATGAAGGATGGCGCTCTGCGACGGCGTGACCTCGTTCGATCGAGTGAGCTGTGGATAAAAAAATCGGCTCTACCGAAGCCGGTAGAGCCGATCTAATTTTGAGGTTGCTAGTGCTTAAGCTTTGCCCAAGATACGGTTGACCTTGGTTCCGCACACTGGGCAGATGCCCTGTGCCATACGGCGACCAGATTCAGAAACCTTTACGTGACCTTCGAAGGCACGCTTCTCTTTGCACTTAACGCAGTAGGCCTCGCCTTTGTATTCCTCAGCCATGATGACCCTCCAATCGCCACACACTTACTAACTGAGCCGACCGCTGCCGTGGCAGTTGACGGTCTCGGGCTCCGGGAGGTTCCCAGAACGAGCGTGTGTACGAGAGCACAGTACCCCCGTTTACGCTCAGATCGGGGGATTTCCCGCATGGACTGTGCGCAAAAATCGGCAGGAGTTAGGGGTTGATCTGCTCCGGAATAGCGGCCAGACCGGCCTCGTAGCCCTCGAGGAAGGCCTCTGCTCGATCTTTATCGGCGCATCGAGCCAGATACTCCTCAAAATCAGCGCCATGGCCAGGGATCCTCAGATGGATCAGTTCGTGGAAAAGGACATATCGAGTCACGTACTCTGGGGCTCCGTTAAGACGCAGCGAGATCCGAATCGTGCCATCGCTGGTGGTGCATGAACCCCAGCGCTCGCGCATCGCTCGCCAGCTGATCGAGGTTGGCCGCTCATGGAAGTCGGGCAGGAGGGTGGCCAGCAGCTCCCAGGCCATCTGCCAGAGCTCCTCGTCGCTGCTCCGGCTCTTGGCTTCGCGATTGAGCACGTTGGCGATCATCTCGGGAATCAGGGCATATTCATCACGCCGGGAGAGGCGGTCGGGGATATGAATCTCGATAATCCCATTTTGGCGATAAGCGCTGACGCTTCGCTTCCGTCGTGAACTACGGATAACACGAAACTCAGGGAGGTTCGATGGGAGTGGGTCGGGCGCGCGAAGCGAAGTTCGGGATTTGGTAGGTACTGGCACGGGGGTGAAGGTATCTCCGAAGATGGAATCCTGTGTAAAACTATCCACCGATTCCACGAGTTATCCCCCGTTTCTCCACAGCTTTATCAACATATTCCGTCAAATCACCTGTCTCAATTCTGGCATTTCTTTTTGATTATCGCTCGAAGTTGGCATAGGTTTCACGCACCAAGTCCTCGGATAACCGTTTCTATATCAGCAAGGGGAAGGCTGATATAGAATTGAGCGCCCGGGGGCTTGGCTTTTTTATGGGCTTTTTAATGAGCTTTTTTACGGGCTAGCTATTTCTTAGATCAGACCCGAGAGATCATCGGGAACCGTCGTGCTCGCCAAGAAGGCGCCCGGATCAGCGAGATCATCGCTCGTAGGCAACAATGCGGAATCTTCCCAACGATGATCACGAACGTTGACACCATCTTCGCCACCCAGTGCATAGATGGCGTTCCAGAACTCAGCGCACTCACGCATCTTGCGCGGTGATACTTCCAGACCGAGTAGTGATGCAAAGAGTTGTTGCGTAGGTGAGCTAGTAATTCGTGCACGACGATGCATCTCTTGGAGCGCATGTAGCGATGGCAGTCGATCGCTCGCACTTAAATCTGTGACATGATCAATCCAGCCTTCGATGAGTGCAAGGGCCATCTCTAACTTTGCAAGTGCTGATGTCTGCGCTGCGCTCTGTTCGGGTTGGAACATGCCATTGTTGATTGCAAGAGTAATAGATTCTGGATTGTTCACATCAAGTTCACCAGAGTTCAGAGCGCTCTCGGCTTGATCTTGAATAGCCGCGATATCTACCGTGATTCCTTTGCCATACGCAGTGATTAAATCGCGAAGGTACTCTGGCAGCCATGGAGTGTGTGCAAAGAGGCGGTTTGCGGCCACTTCACGCAACGCTAAGTAGATCAGCATCTCTTGTTCAGGAATATCAAGACCTTCGCCCCATAGCGCAATGTTTTCGGGGATTAAATGAGTGCCCGGCTTCTCAAAGAGGGGGAGAGCGACATCGCCAGCTCCAGTTACTTTGACCGCAAGCGCACCAATCGATTGACCGAGTTGGCCTGCGATCAGCGATCCCATAAAGCCACGCATCACCGGCAAGAAACTATCGATGTTCATCGAAGCGCGAAGTTCGTCCGGAATATCGGGCGAGATCTGCCCCATTACTTTGACAAGAGCTTCGGCCATTCCTTGTGCAAGCGGTTCGACGAGTCGCTGCCAACCGTTGATCGATGAGTCGATCCATTCGCGTCGAGTCCATGCCAGATCAGAGTTATAAGCGCTAAGTGGAAATTGAGTTTTATCTTCTATCCAGGTGTTTGCGATTGCACACGCCTCAGAGATTTTTTGGAGATCGTTAACGCCAACCGGCAGATTGTTGTGTTGAGAGAGATAGGTACGAGCGCTCTCGCGAAGTGCATGGGCGCCGAGCATTGGAACGCCATCGCTGATCGGGGCACCGAAATTTCCCCCGTTAGGAGTAAATCCAAATCCGCTCATCTACACACCTCGATTTCATGACTCATCACTCTACTGATCTCAACAATGAAATCGCTGAGAATCTTCCCAAAGTGGTGAGGTCTACTTCCTGTCGCTAGGCTACGGGCATGTCACATTCGACCGCATTCGCAGCGTTGATCTGGTGGGTAATCCCAGCTCTTGGTGTGAGCGGGGCAGTTGGCTATGTGATCTGGACATCAAAGTACAAAGATAAGTTCGATAACGAGACCAACCGCTCTGTGACCAAATTCCAGCTCTTCCAGGAGTCAATGCGGGAGCGTTCTGATCTGCAGGAGCCAGTTCAGACCCCAGACCAGGGCGGTTCGCCCTCCGCTTAGCCCGCTTCCAGCTCTCCTGTGAGCTCGCCCATGAGAGTGGGTAGAGTGGATCTATGAGTTCATTCCAATTTCCCAATAATCCCTTCGGCAATCGTGGTCCAGCAGGCACAGGTGCGCCAGCTCCGCGCCGAGGAATGAGCCCGCTCGGATACACCCTGATTGCGTTAGCGGTCGTAGTTGCGATCCTGGTCTCGCTGACTGGTTTCTACACCAACCTACTCTGGTTCCGTTCGGTCAACTTCACGACCGTCTGGAAGACGACATTGATGACCAAGGCCGAACTCTTCGTGGTCTTTGGACTGCTCACCTCAGCTATCGTGACAACGAATATCTTTATTGCATACCGCCGCCGTCCGATCTATGTGCCGATGAGCGCCGAGGCCGATAACCTCGAGCGATATCGCAGCCAGCTCGATCCGCTTCGTCGCTACGCGCTCGGTGCTATCGCAGTTGTGATCTTCTATATTGCCGGTCGATCTGGTTCAAAGCTCTGGAGCACCTGGCTCCAATTTAAAAATGCAACAAGCTTTGGAACCAAGGATCCGCAATTCCATCTTGATATCTCATTCTTCGTCTTCAAACTTCCGATGTGGGAAGCGCTCATTACATGGGCGATCTCTACGGTTGCGATTACCTTGCTCGCCACCCTTGGTGTTCATTACGTCTACGGCGGCATCCGACCACAAGTTCGCCAGGATCGCACCACCGTTACTGCTCGAGTACAGATCTCTGTATTACTCGGCATCCTCGTATTGATTAAAGCGGTTGCGTACTGGTTTGACCGCTTTGATTTGGCTCTTCACACCGGCAGCCTGCTCACCGGATTGTCCTATACCGACGTCAATGCAGTACTTCCTGCCAAATCAATTCTGACTGGTATCGCAGTAATCTGCTCACTACTTTTCTTTGCAAATATCGTTCGACGTTCATGGGTATTGCCTGCAGCTGGCGTAGCGCTCATGGTGATCTCATCAGTCTTGATCGCTGGACTCTATCCCGCTTTCATTCAGACCTTCACCGTAAAGCCATCGGAATCCAATAAGGAAGCGCCATATATTCAGCGCAACATCAACGCCACACGAGCCGCGTATGGACTCTCAGATGTCACCATCAAGAACTATCCAGCGGTGATCGCAACAACACCAGGACAGCTTGCGAAGGACTCTTCGAACATCGCCAACGCGCGTCTCTTGGATCCAGATGTTCTCTCTTCAACCTTCCGCCAACTTCAACAAATTAAGCCGTACTACACCTTCCCTGATGCACTCGATGTCGATCGCTACAGCGTGAACGGTAAGAAGCAGGATATGGTCGTTGCGGTGCGCGAACTCAATATCGCGGGAAGCCCTGCCCAGAACTGGATCAATGATCACCTGGTTTATACCCACGGATTTGGTTTCGTCGCTGCGCCAACCAATGTTGTCGATGCCGATGGAAAGCCAAGCTTTACCGTCGGAAATATCCCACCATCTAACGGCCTTGGTGCATTCCAACCACGTATCTACTTCGGCGAGAACGTTCCGGGATACTCCATCGTTGGTGGAACCGCTAAGAGCACACCGAATGAACTCGATTATCCGGATGATTCACAGGCGAGCGGCCAACAGAATTACACCTACGTAGGCAAGGGTGGCGTGCCCATGGGCAGCTTCTTTACCCGCCTGCTCTTCGCAATTAAATATAAAGATCAACAGATCTTGCTCTCAAATCTCATCAACAAGGATTCAAAGATTCTCTTTGATCGCTCACCACTTGTCCGCGTCCAAAAAGTCGCACCATGGTTGACCCTTGATGGTAACGCCTATCCCGCAGTTGTTAATGGTCGCGTTACCTGGATCATCGATGGCTACACAACAAGCGCTGGCTATCCGTACTCAGCTAATGAGAATCTTGCGACGGCAACAACGAACTCTGTCACCGACAACACCACATCGGTACAGACTCTTCCTAATCAGAATGTGAACTACATTCGTAACTCAGTCAAAGCAACCGTTGATGCTTACGACGGAACGGTGACCTTGTATCAATGGGACACGACAGATCCAGTCCTGAAGACTTGGAGCAAGGCATATCCGGGAACCGTTCTTCCTAAGAGCGCAATGTCGGCAGAACTCTTGCAGCATATTCGCTATCCGGAAGGACTCTTTGAAGTTCAACGTGATGTCCTGAGCACCTATCACGTCGATAGCGCAGCCGCGTATTACGGCGGACAAGATTTCTGGCGCGTACCTTCTGATCCATCATCAAGCGGAGCAAATGCGGGAAATCAACCTCCTACCTATCAGACCCTCCAGCTACCTGGCGCAAGCACATCGAGCTTCTCACTCTCGACTTCATTTGTTCCACGCGGTGGTCGTCAGAACCTCACCGCCTTTGCTGTTGTGAACTCTGATAATGGTGCGGACTACGGAAAAATTACCGTGCTGCAATTGCCGCGTTCAACAAATATCTCTGGGCCATCACAAGTCGCATCTAACTTCGAAGCAAATCCAACTGTTGCACAGACCCTTTCTCTGCTGCGTCAAGGTGGATCTGATGTTGTACTTGGAAATATGTTGACGCTTCCAGTTGGTGGGGGATTGCTCTATATCCAACCCGCGTATGTACGCGCTACCTCAAATGCATCATCATTCCCACTCCTTCAAAAAGTTCTGGTCTCCTTTGGCGATCAGATCGGTTTTGGAAATACGTTGCAAGATGCACTCAATCAAGTATTTGGTGGAAGCTCGGGTGTGAGTGTGAATAGCTCGACCGGTGCACTTTCAAATACGCCATCAACAAGCTCTGGCTCATCCTCTTTGAAGCAATCACTTGCTAATGCAGAAGCGGCTCTCGCTGCTGCTAATCAAGCGCTCAAGAACGGTGACTTTGCTGCTTATGGCCAAGCGCAGAATCAATTAAAGGCAGCGATCGCCGCCGCAATTGCAGCGCAAGGGAAGTAGCCGCCACCTCGTTTTGGGTAATTGAGCTTTATCTCGTAGTATTGGGCTACCGACGCGGGGTGGAGCAGCTCGGTAGCTCGCTGGGCTCATAACCCAGAGGTCATAGGTTCAAATCCTGTCCCCGCTACTATGAATTACCTTTACGACCCATCAACCGAAGCGTTGGTGACGTTGTGTGCAGAGAAGACTGTTGAAGCTATCGCTGATGCTTGGCGAGACCTTCGTCGTGCACAGATCGTCATTACCGGAGGTCGCACCGGCTACGCCAGTGCCAAGGCAATTGATTCAGCCCTCTTCCGTTTAATCCGTGAGAACGAGAGCTTTGAAGGTTCGGTCGTCCATATCTGGTTTAGCGATGAGCGCTTCGTCCCCCACGGTGACGCGCTGCGTAATGACCAAGCCCTGATTGAGGCCTTCTCACTTACTAAATCTCATTGTGTTTTTCATAGCATCGAGGGTGAAGGCGAGCTCGCAGCTGCAGCAGCTCATTATGCGCGCGAACTCGAACTAGAGATTGGCAGCAAGGCATTTGATGCCGTCGTATTGAGTATGGGTGAGGATGGTCACATTGCATCTCTCTTCCCAGGCATTCTTGATCCGCAAGAGCCTCGTGCCGCAATAAGCGTCACCAACTCACCAAAAGAGCCGCCACTTCGCGTCTCACTCTCATTGGCACGCCTTGCGTCGGCCCACTCAATTTACATTTTTTGTCTTGGAGAGGGCAAAATAGAGGCATTGAAGACCGTTCAAAGTGGACCGGTTGGTTTGTTAGACAAGAGTTCACCAAGTGGTCAGATCTTTATTCTCACCGACCTTAAGGTTGACTAACAAGAGCTGGATTAAATTGGAGCTATGACTATGACTACTGCAGGTACAGTTCAAATCACGATTGTTGGCCTAGGCCGCATGGGTGCAAATATCGCTCGCCGCATCAAGAGCCACGCAACATCGCCAATTAACATCAGCGTTTACGATGTAAATCCAGAGACGGTCAAGACCGTTGCAGCCGAAGGCTTCACTCCACTCTCATCACTCGCAGATCTCGCGCAATATAACGATGCTGCAAATCCACAGTTCGTCTGGGTAATGGTTCCTGCGGAAGTAACCCAGCAGACAATCCACGCCGTTGCAGAACACCTTGCAGCTGGCTCCACAATCATCGATGGTGGAAATACTTTCTATCGCGACGATATCGCGAACGCAGAATGGCTTGCGACCAAGGGAATTAACTTCGTTGATGTCGGTACCAGCGGCGGCGTCTACGGACTTGAGCGCGGTTACTCATTGATGATTGGTGGCCAGAAGGAGATCGTTGATCGCCTCGATCCAATCTTCAAGGCGATGTGCCCAGGTATCGAATCGGCTGAGCGCACACCAGGTAAAGATGGCACACCATCACAATCTGAGTATGGCTACCTCCATTGTGGCCCAATCGGCTCTGGCCACTTCATCAAGATGGTGCACAACGGCATTGAGTACGGCGCAATGGCTGCCTACGCCGAGGGTCTTAACTTGATCCACGCTGCAGCACAAGGAATTAAGCATCCAACAGCTGTCGGTAGCCACACCGAGACAAAGTATGACTTTGATATGGCCGAGGTAACCGAAGTTTGGCGCCGTGGTTCGGTTGTTGCTTCATGGCTCCTTGACCTCACCGCTACTGCATACGGTGAAGATCCACAGCTTGCTAGCTACGAAGGTTCGGTCTCAGATTCCGGCGAAGGTCGCTGGACAGTTCAGACCGCAATCGATGCGGGTGTTCCGGCAAATGTCTTGAGCGCATCGCTCATGGGCCGTTTCACATCTCGCGGTAATGATCTCTATGCCAACAAGGTGCTTTCTGCAATGCGCAAAAAGTTCGGTGGCCACGTGGAAGCGAAGAAGAAATAAATGAGCGCACGTAAACGCGAAATCGAAGAGGCAGATGTCCTCGTACTATTCGGTGCTACTGGTGACCTTGCTAAGAAGAAGCTATTTCCAGCGCTCTACAGCATGGCGAAGCATGATTCGCTGAACTGCGATGTTGTGGGCGTTGCTTCGACCAAGTGGGATCACGAACAATTTGTGAGCCATGCGATTGAAGCAATCTCTAAAGTTTTCCCAAATCCTGATGCCAAGATTTTGGCCGATCTCGATCGCGAGCTCAATCTGGTAGTAGGCGATTACTCCAACGACAAGTTGTATGAGGATCTCGCCGAGACACTCAAAGATAAGAAGAATCCTGTCATCTATCTCGCTATTCCGCCGGCCTTCTTCGGAAATGTCACCAAGGGTCTAGCCCGTGTTGGTCTGACCGAGCGTTGCCGCCTGGTTGTTGAAAAGCCATTTGGTCGCGACCTTCAATCGGCAGTACATCTTCAAGATGAACTCGAAGAGGTTCTTACCGAAGATCGCATCTTCCGTATTGATCACTACCTTGGCAAAGAGTCGGTTGAAGATATCTTGGTCTTCCGCTTTGCTAACTCGATCTGGGAACCACTCTGGAACCACCGCTACATCAATAGCGTTCAGATCACCATGGCAGAAGATTTTGGCGTTGAAGGTCGTGGCGCTTTCTACGATGGCGTCGGAGCAACTCGCGATGTCCTTCAGAACCACCTCCTCCAAGTACTCGCCTTGATCGCTATGGAACCACCTGCAGATCTCTCATCCCAGAACATGGAAGATGAGAAGCTCAAAGTCTTTAGAGCGATCGCACCGCTACATCCAGATAATGTGGTTCGCGGTCAATACGTGGGCTATCTCGAAGAAGCTGGCGTCAAGGAGAACTCGACGACCGAGACCTACACAGCGGCAGTTCTTCATATCGACAACTGGCGCTGGTCTGGCGTTCCGTTCTATCTTCGTACCGGTAAGGCGCTAGCCGAGACCACCCTCGAAGTAATCGTCGAATTCAAGCAACCACCACGGATGCTCTTTGCCGAGACCCAAACTGGTTCACCCAACCTCCTTCGCTTCCGTCTGGGTAAGCGCGATGGTGTAGATATTGAGCTCCAAGCTAAGTCGCCAGGAGATTCACTCCTCACCGAGCCAGTCAAGCTCACCGTGGAGTTCTCGGCGGCACTTGGTGAACGCCAAGAGGCTTACGAGCGTCTGCTCCGTGCGGCTATTGCAGGAGATCACATGCGCTTTACTCGCATCGACTCTGTCCTTGAGACCTGGCGAATCGTTGAGGGCGTTATTAATAACGAACCTCACCTCTTCCCATACTTCAAGGGTTCATGGGGTCCAGAGCGCGCAGAGGAACTTACTCCAAATGGTTGGTTAGAGCTCTAACCGATTCCTGCGAGTGAGTATTAGTTCACTTGGCCATTGATGGAAAACGCTGCATAAGCGATCCCATCAATGGCCAGAACTTTTTGCGCACCGGCAGCGATTGCCTCATTAATTGTTGAATGAAATGGGGTGGTCACGCGAGCGATTACTGCTGGTGTGCCAAGTAACAAAGTCTGATTCGTTGTGACAACTTTCGCGCTATGACCTTGAGCTTCGTTGTACGAGTAATGTGAAAGTTCAACGGTATTCGCACCAAACTCTTGCAAGTATTCCTGAAGTGCTCGATCTGCTGGCGTCGTAGCCATTTTGCTCAGCGAGAGCAGGTAGGAAGCGATCTGGGCTCGTTCGAGATCGGTCTTCGTCTGCGGACCAAGTGGCGATTGCACAATCACGAAATTATTAACGCTAAAACTTTCATCGTTTGGAAGCTCGCTCTGAGATACCGACGTAGCTTTCTTCTTTCCAAACCAGAGAAATCTCATGAACCGAGCGCTTTCAAAAACGCGCTGTGCAGTAGGCCATTAGAGGAGACACCATTGCCACCGTGAGCGCCGGGCTTTCCGTCAAGGTTTGTAAATTGGCCACCGGCTTCTCGAACAATGATGTCGAGGGCTGCCATATCCCAGAGCGCCAGAACCGGTTCGACCGCAATATCGACTGCCCCTTCGGCCACGAGCATATGTGACCAGAAATCACCAAGCCCGCGAGTGCGCCAGATCTGGTCTTGAAGTGCGAGCATCGCAGCTTTACGATCTCCCCAACCGATGAGGTCTGAATATGAAAGCGATGCATCTTTGAGATCGCTGACAGCGGAGACGCGAATCTGTCGTGGCGCACCGTTGTTTTCGATAACGTACGAACCTTGGCCAGCGCTGGCATACCAACGACGGTAGAGCGCAGGAGAGCTCACGACTCCGACCACAACTTCGTGGGCGGGATTGCAGAGACCAATGAGCGTCGCCCACGTTGGAATACCGCGAAGAAAATTCTTTGTGCCATCAATCGGATCAATCACCCAGTAGTACCCACCAGTTGTGAGATCTGGCGTACCAAATTCTTCGCCAACGATGAGATCGGATGGACGCTCTGTCGCCAGTAATTCACGGAGCGCAACTTCGGTTGCCTTGTCGGCATCGGTGACGGGTGTTAGATCTGGTTTAGTCTCAATCACAAGATCGATCGCTTGGTAGCGCTTTTGGGTGATGGCATCTGCTACATCCGCCATACGGAGCGCTAGTGCTAAATCTGCGGCGAGATCTCTCATGGTTGAAGTTTACCTTCACGGAGCAGACCGCGAAGATTGGCTAGTCGGGCCAGGGCCGCAGGATCGGTGATCATGCTATTTAGCGCACAATCTGCCTCATCGTGGCTGCAATTTCGAGGGCAATGTTCTATCGCCTCTTTAAACTCTGTAAAGGCACCGATCACACGCGAGCGTTCAACGTGGGCCAGGCCGAAAGAGCGAACGCCAGGGGTGTCGATGATCCAGCCATTCTTCTCATTGAGCTCAAGCGCAACAGCGCTTGATGAGGTGTGACGACCTCGTCCGGTTACATCATTGACATCACCAGTTGCGCGATTTGCTTGATCGACGAGCGCATTTACGAGCGTGGATTTTCCAACACCAGAATGACCAAGCAGAACGGTTCGTTTGTGCGCCAACTTGCTTCGCAGCTCTGTGAGGTCGGCGCCTCGTTGGATCGAGATATGATCGATATCAAGCGCTTTGTACGCTGCGAGAAATTCGGTTGGGTCGGCGAGATCGCACTTTGTCATAATGATCAGCGGTGTAATTCCCTGATCGAAGGCAACGACGAGGGCGCGATCAACAAATCCATGTCGTGGTTCAGGATTGGCGACCGCCAACACAATGGCAATCTGGTCGACATTCGAGACGATCATGCGCTCAAAACCAGCATCATCTTCTACCGTGCGAGTGAGTACATTGCTACGAGGTTCAACGAGAACGATTCGCGCCAGTGATCCTGGTGCGCCAGAGATATCGCCGACGATCCTCACGAGATCACCGACAACAACCGATTTCTTACCGAGTTCTCGAGCTTTCATCGCGGTAACGATCTGTTCGCTACCTTCGATTCGACAGGTGGAACGACCGCGATCTACACCAATGACACGTGCTAAATCGGCCTTGCTGTAATCAGGACGGTCCTTGGTTCGTGGTCGTGATGACCGCTTGGGACGAATGCGAACATCGTCCTCATCAAATTCGCGTGGTGTCACTGTCCGCCACGAAGGAGTTGTGACCAAGCGCCCGGGAAATCAGGCAGAGTTTTTTGAGTCGTCGCGATATCTTCCACTTCGATCCCATTGATGCTCAATCCGAGCATCGCACCAGCTGTCGCAAGGCGGTGATCTTCGTAGGTATGGAATACATCGGCGTGAAGTGGGCGTGGATTAATGCGAAGCGCCGTAGGCTCGTCAACAACATCTCCGCCGAGAGCGTTGATCTCAGTCGCTAGCGCTTTGAGTCGATCGGTTTCATGCAGCCTCAAATGACCGATGCCGCGTAGGTATGACGGTGAATCGGCGAGTGCGCAGAGTGCAGCAATCGAAGGCGTGAGTTCTCCAACATCATGAAGGTCAATATCGATGCCATGAATCCGACCGGTTCCTGTAATTTCAAGGTCGTTACCAACAAATCGAAGATCAGCGCCCATGCGAGTAAAAATCTCGCGGAGTTGATCACCGGGTTGGGTGGTGGCGCGCGGCCAATCGGTAATCACTACTTTTCCACCGCAGATCATGGCAGCACCCATAAATGGTGCGGCGTTAGAGAGATCTGGTTCAACCACAAAATCTGCACCCTGCATCTGATGCGGATGGACTACCCAGGTATTCTCGGAGACCTCAACGTTCACACCTTTTTCGCGGAGCATCGCGATCGTCATCTCAATGTGAGGCATCGATGGCAGAGATGTTCCGGTATGGATAACGGTGATGCCCTCTTTGGTGGCGGGTGCGACGAGTAAGAGAGCTGAGATAAATTGGGATGACGAGGTAGCGTCGACTTCGACTCTTCCACCTTTGAGTTGCCCATGAGCATTGATCGTCATCGGCAAGCTATAACGCGATCCATGTTCGATCGAAACTCCGAGTGCTTCAAGTGCCGCGATGACTGGACCTAAAGGGCGTTCGTGCGATCTGGCATCGCCATCAAAGTGAATCAATCCATTGGCCATTGCGGCAACCGGCGGAAGAAAACGCATGACGGTGCCAGCATTTCCAACATCAATTCCAGCTGGTCCAAAGAGCGGGGCGGGTGTCACCGTGAGATCACCATTAGCCGCCTGCTCAATTCCCACACCTAGGGCACGCAGTCCGCCGATCATGAGCGCGGAGTCACGTGAGTGAAGCGGTTTACGAAGCAGGGATGGGCTCTGGCACAAGGCGGCGAGAATCAAGGCGCGGTTGGTCACAGATTTTGAGCCAGGGATAGTGACGATGGCGTTGATCGGCTCGCTACCTCGGTGCGGTGCGCTCCATAACTCGCTCATGCGGATAAGCCTACCCGAGCGGGAATAAAGCCCGGGCGCTGCCGGTTTGCTAGGTATGGCAGTAGCCTTAAGCCCAATGGATGAGCTCATGGGCACCGAGTTAGCGGTTGTTGATCCAACAACCGAGACTTTGGCGCAGAAAAAAGCGCGCTTTGAGCGAGATGCCTTTCAGTACACCAGTCAGCTCTATGCGGCGGCCCTTCGTTACACAAAGAATCAGCATGATGCCCAAGATTTGGTGCAAGACACCTATGCCAAGGCCTTCACCTCGTTCCATCAATTCACCCCAGGCACCAATCTCAAGGCCTGGCTCTATCGGATTCTCACCACAACTTTCATTAATAGTTATCGCAAAGATCAGCGTCGTCCGCAGATCGCCACTGGCGAATTGGAAGATTGGCAGATCCACGATGCGGCGAGCCATACCAGCGATCAAGGCAAGTCCGCTGAAGATGAAGTTCTCGACAATATTGCCGATATCGATATTAAGGCCGCTCTCGCAGCCCTGCCAGAAGAGTTTCGCATGGCGGTCTATCTCGCCGACGTTGAGGGCTTTTCCTATAAAGAGATCGCAGAGATTGTCGGAGTTCCCGCTGGAACGGTGATGTCCAGGCTCCACCGCGGCCGCAAACTCCTGCGCGAAGCGCTAGCCGGCTACGCCAAAGAACGCGGATTTAATCGCCGTGGGAACGCGGGAGGCGATGATGAGTAACCATCTCATCCCGTGTAGCGACGCTGCCGCTTCGATTGTTCTCTTTATCGATCACGAGCTCAGTTCGCCTGAGCAGTACCAAATTCTGGAGCTTCACTTTGCCGAGTGTCAGCCCTGCCTAGCCCTGATGGAGCATGAACGCGCCACCATCAGCTTGATGCAGAACCTGCTTCGCAATAGCTGTAATGAGGCCGCTCCGATCGAACTACTTCACAATATCCAGGCGACGATCAATACATTGGCAGCGAACACCGCAACCGCATTCTTTTCGCAGACCACGATCACTGAATTCACCTTCGATGGCACGACCTCGATTGAGATTACTCAAGAGTTCACTCAAGAGATTCGCCACGAATTTCCCGGCGAGTAAAAGCCACGCTTTTTAGGCTCCGCCCGATAAGTTATTGGGTATGGAACCGGAAGCAATAGATAGCCCACTCGGCGCTGTCGGCATGGCTTCGCTCACCGTCCGGCCATTAGATACCGGTATCGCTCAGGGCTTTAGCGATCTTCCCGTACTCGGAACAACCGCCACCATTGCGGTGATCGAGAACGCATGCAGCGTTGCGATCGCAGAATATTTAGATCCAGCACAGACATCTTTTACTGTAGGTGTCGCGGTACAGGTCCGTGGAACCGTCTCAGTCGGTAGCGAAGTTCGTGCACTAGTTCGCGCAGTTGAACTTGAGAACGATGTCTTGCTCTTTGATTGCGAAGTTCATCAGGATCAACGAATAATCGCCGTTGCGCAATTGCAACGGCGATTAGTAGATCGTGTTTCGTTTATGGCCCGAAGCGCGGCAGAGAATCTGCGTACTTCAGATGTTGCCAGTTAAGCTCTGAATAATTAAGCCTTCTTTGTAGCCCAGAAAATCTCCGCGATCTCATCGATCTTTGCAAGGAGCTTATCTGCAACTGCTACATCGTTGCTGCCCTTTGTTCCGCCAGCGCCAGCAAGCTTGGTCGCTTCGTTAAACAAGGTGTTGAGTTGTGGATATGCCTCAAAGTGAGGAGCCTTGAAGTAGTCAGTCCAGAGAACCCAGAGATGATGCTTGACGAGCTCTGAGCGTTCTTCTTTCACGGCTACTGCGCGTGAACGGAAATCAACATCGGTGTTAGCGGCGTACTTCTCCATGGCAGCTTTCACAGAAAGCGCCTCAATCTTTGCTTGTGCTGGATCGTAGATGCCGCATGGTAGATCGCAGTGTGCGTATCCAACGAGTGATGGCTTGAACATGTGTACTCCTTCATCGCTTGGTTAAAAAAACTTAAGTGAGTAGTGGCAGACTACTACCCTGATGAGCACACTTCCATTTGAGCTAAAAACTAGCCTTAAAACCATTGAAGTACGCGGATCTTCCATGTCACCCAAGTATGAAAATGGTGATTGGCTGATCTTTCGGACGCTTCGCTACACAAATCAGGAGCGGCCGCCCAAGCTCCACAAACTGATCGCCCTCGTCGGTCGGGTGGTTGTTTTTGAGCGCGATGAGATGCCAGGCATCCTTCAGATTAAGCGGGCGCTACGGGTTGAAGATAACGCGCTCTGGGTGGAGGGTGACAATAAGTTCGCGAGCACCGACTCTAGGAATTGGGGAGTAGTACGACCTCACGAGTTACGCGGGGTCGTACTACTTCGCTACAAGCAGGGCTAAAAAACTAGCGGGTGAATGCTTCGGTGATGAGAGCGTGCTGCTCTTCTTCATGGAGGTGATGAGATCCGGTCGCAGGACTTGCAGTCGCGCGACGAGATACTCGACGAAGCGTGCGCCCATCTAAAGCTTCCATTGTGTTGAGAGCAACAA
>CAIZGZ010000084.1 GCA_903932695.1 uncultured Actinomycetes bacterium
TGCCTTCTGAGATTCCACAACTCGATGTCGTTACCGCTATCGCGGATTCAGAACACGAGGACTACCTCTCACAGCTGCTTTATTCACAGGGGTGGAACATTATTTTCCGAGCCCTCGATAGTGCAGCGCTTGAGGAATTTTTCCGTCGGCGCCCATCCCAGCTCCGAACCATCTTGGTCTACCGGAGCGATCTCGATGGATTTAGCCCTGAACTCCTCGCACGGCTGATCGCTCTCCACCCGGGACTCAGTGCGATCTGCATTGACGGAATCTCGCAGAGCGCGTATGCAACGATGAAACATATTCGCCAGGAGCTTCGAGCTCCACTTCTCGCGCAACCAGCAGAGAACTCATACCCAGAGCGGTTGCGTGATCGCACTCGCCCGATAACTCCAGATGCGGTAAGAAGCGACCATCGAATCAATAGTGCACGACGAGTAATAGCAGTGACAGGTAGCGCAGGAGCGCCAGGTCGGACTCGGTTTGCACAAGCTCTTGCCCGAGAGATCGCCCGCAACGAGAAAGTCATTCTGGTCGATGCTGATCTACGTTCGCCAACTTTAAGCCGAAATTCTCCGGCTACCGTGCAATTGAGGGCGCAATCTTCGGTACAGGTGGCTCCACTGAACCCGTCGATGCGCCCCACACGTCTGCCCGATGGCGATCGCACACTCGTTGTTGATCTAGGAATTCTGCCTGCGCTTGGCGAAGCGGTAACCGATCGACGGTGGCAAGGTGCGCTTATTAACAATGTGCTCGAGAGTTCTACGCACCTGATCTACATCACCAAATCCACGCCAGCTGGAATCGAAGAGCTAGCAACCTTCCTTCGTGAGATTCCGGTACTACAGAAGAAATTACGGATTACTTACCTGTGTATCCTGGCCGGCCACTCACGTTCGCTGCGAGAGTGGGAGGCGAAATTCCTAGCTCTCACGATCGGGGAGAATCGACATATCTTGCGTGAAGCGCAGCTCGATCTCAGCGAGGAGAGCGCGCTCCTGCCATTTCTTAAAGGGAAGAACCCGGCACATAAGGAGATTGGTAAGATCCTCTCATCCATCACATAAGAGGCGAAGGTTGTGCGCATGAGTTCACGGATTGAACTGGCTTACTCACATACCGCGCTGAGTGATGCCGACAAGGATCGACTCTCGGTTCTCATCACCGAGTGGCAGCTACTCGCTGATCTCTCATTTGCCGACCTCGTCCTCTGGGTGCCTCGTCGCCAGGATTATCAGAGTTGGCCTGAAGGCCATGTCGCGATCGCACATATTCGGCCAACCACAACTTCAACCGTCTTCACTCAAGATCTCATCGGCACCGAGATTCAGTGGGGTAGTAACGCTCGAATTGATCAATCCTTATCTCAAGGTGAGATCGTTCGCTATGCAGAGCCCGAGCAGATCGGCGAACTCCTCATCAAGGAGGAGACCGTCCCGGTCTTCTTCGAGGGCCGCGTTATCGCGGTCATCTCAAGACACCGTGATGCGATCTCGATGCGATCACCCTCTAAGCTGGAGTTAAATTACCGCGAAATCGCTCACAAGATTTATCGAATGGTTGCCGAAGGTACCTTCCCAATTCAAGACAGTATCTATCAAGCTGAAGCCGCGCCGCGCGTAGGCGATGGCCTGATCCGACTAGATGCACAAGGTGTGACCACCTATGCCAGCCCAAATGCTCGATCCGCTGTCAGTCGATTGGGGTGGGAGACCGAGTTAGAGGGAAATAACCTCGGCGAAGTATTCGACTCGCTACGACCCCGCCAGAGCGAACCAACCGAGGAGAACTGGGTCACGATTCTCAGTGGCCGTAGCCTTCGTCGAGATGATTTTGATAACGGCAACGGCATTGTTGATCTACTTGTGATACCGCTGATTGATGGTCAAGACCGTATTGGCTCAATCGTCCTGGTTCATGATGTGACAGAGTTGCGCCGTCGCGACCGTGACCTCGTCACCAAAGATGCCACGATCCGCGAGATCCACCATCGAGTGAAGAATAATTTGCAGACCGTATCTGCTCTCCTTCGATTGCAATCGCGAAGAGTAGAAGATCCCACTGCAAGTGCAGCCTTGGCCGAAGCAGTTCGCCGCGTTGCATCCATCGCAATTGTTCATGAAACACTCTCTGCTTCATCTGCGGAATCAGTTCTCTTTGATGAGGTCTATGAACGCATTGTTCATAATGCGATCGAGTTAAGCCCGCGAGCGATTAAGTTGAAGAAGGTGGGAGAGTTTGGACTCCTTGACTCACAGACCGCGACTCCACTCTCGCTCGTCATCACAGAGCTCATCCATAATTCACTCGAGCATGGCCTCTTTGAGAGTGGCGATGAGTTGATTGTTGAGATCGCCGTGAGCGAGCTACACCAGTCACAGCAGGCAGATGGCTCCCAAAAGAGTATTCACCGAGATTACGAGATCTCCATTATGGACAATGGTTCAGGCTTGCCAGAGGGATTTGATTGGCAACGCTCTTCAAATCTTGGACTTCAGATCGTGCGAACGCTTACCGAGAACGAGTTAAAGGGAAGTATCTCCCTCACGCGAAAAGGCGACCAGACGGTCGCCTTTTTGAAATTCTCTGCCTAAGCAGCCTAATTAGCCCAATTACTGGTTAGAACTGATTCTGGCTTTCGAGCATACGTGCCCGGTTTCTCGCTGCACGACGCTTCAAGGCGCGACGCTCATCCTCGGAGAGGCCACCCCAGACGCCAGCATCCTGACCACTCTCAAGCGCCCAGGCTAAGCAAGGCTCTTTCACAGGGCAGCGATTACAGACCTTCTTGGCCTCTTCAATCTGAGCGAGGGCTGGGCCAGTATTTCCAATGGGAAAAAAGAGCTCTGGGTCTTCGTCGCGGCAGGCAGCTTCGTGGCGCCAATCCATCGGAGATCTCCTTCAAGGTAGGGAAGTTAGATTCACGCTCAAAAA
>CAIZGZ010000085.1 GCA_903932695.1 uncultured Actinomycetes bacterium
ATCGGCATATCATCTTCGGAGTGCTGAACCCAGATCACATCAATCGCCGCTGCTCGAGCGCGATCCACTAACTCTTTGATCCGCTTGACGGTAGCGTCACGATTTATGGCGTAATCGACCACCCCATTTTGAACATCGATCACCATCAAGGCCTTTTTATTGCGATCTGGATATGCGCTCATAGCCATAATCTACGCGAACTCCGCACGTACTCCATTACTCTTATGCAGTGTCCGCCGCGCTTGCATTGCTCTCCAGTCTTTTTTGGGGAACCGCCGACTTCTTGGCGGGTAATCTCACTAAGCGCTACGCCGCAATTGCCGTAACTGGCGTCTCTCAATTCTTTGGCTTGCTCGTAGGTCTGGCGATCGTGATCTCCACCAACGCGTACATCGCACCGACTCTGCATTGGAGTAGTTATGTACTCCCAGGCATCTTCGCCGGTATCTGTGGCTTCCTTGGACTCATCTCGTATTACTCCGGGCTCGCTACTGGTCAGATGGGAGTCGTCGCGCCAATTAGTTCGCTGAGCGCAGTCATTCCATTGATCTATGCGCTGGTACGCGGAGAGCATCTCAAGTCAATTCAGGTTGCAGGAATTCTTGTCGCACTCCTTGGTGGCTTCTGTGCATCTGGTCCGCATATTGCCGGTCGGCTTCCACTCAAGCCACTCTTCTTTGGAGCTGGAGCAGCCCTAGGTTTTGGTTCCGCGCTGGCCTTTATGGCCCAAGGTTCGAAGAGCAGCGCAATTATGACGATGACAACGATGCGCGTGACCACGTTTATCTTCTGCCTTGTGATCGCAGCCCGCTTCAGAACGATCGGCGGCTTTGCGGCCAAAGATTTTCGAATCTTGGCCGTGATTGGCGTAATCGATTTTCTGGCCAATTTCTTATTGGGAGTAGCAACCACCAAAGGGTTGATCTCGATCGCCATGATTTTGGGCTCACTCTTCCCGATTGTCACGGTCCTCTTGGCCTATCAGTTCTTGCACGAGCGCCTGCACAAAGTGCAATATCTAGGGGTAGTGCTCGCGGTCCTCGGCGTCGGGTTGATTTCGCTGTAAATATTTCGCGAGCCGATTAGACTGTTGTCATGAGTAAAGAGACATTGGCCCGTTTTGAATCCGCAACCAAAGAGTTCATCGCGTTAGCGCGATCAATTCCTGCTGACCAATTAGACCG
The DNA here is from genome assembly GCA_903932695.1 of uncultured Actinomycetes bacterium. GTDB lineage: Bacteria > Actinomycetota > Actinomycetes > Nanopelagicales > Nanopelagicaceae > PALSA-747. Next base: position 1,185 of record CAIZGZ010000085.1, read on the forward strand.
AGTCCCAGAGCCAGGCGAGTGGCCTGCTGCGTATGTCATCCACCATATGGCGGACTCCGATGCACACTTTATTGTGCGCTTTTTCAATATTTTGAGCGTTGATAAGCCAGCGATCATTCCCTTCGATGAAGAGATTTTCCCAACGGCGCTCCGTTATGCCGGCCGAAGCACCGAGATCTCACTTGCTGCGCTAGAAGCATCGTGCGCCCAACTCGTGGATATCTTGAGTCAGCTCGATGAGGGCGACTGGAGCCGCACAGGCGTTCATGCCGAACGCGGTGAACTTACATTGAGCGCTTTGCTAGAACTGACAACCGGCCACCGAGTCGGACACCTCGATCAGCTTAAGAAATAATCCACTTCGCAATATAAGCAGCGGTGGTTCGGTCGTGCAGAATTCTGCGATGGCCCAAACCCTCGGTCTGGTAAATCTCACCGTGGGGCAAGACTTTTACTAAATTCTCGGCATCGCTAAATGGAATCTCTTTGTCGTTGAGGTCGTGAACTACCAGGCAGGGTTGGTGCACCTTAGGTGCAACGACATCGCCTCGAGTCTCATCCCAACTGCGACCGGTCTTCTTCTCCACGCAATCAACAAAGGCCTGCTCCGCCTTAGGCGGTAAACCAATGTACTTAGCGAAGCGATGGAGTACATCAGAGAAGAGAAATGGCGAACCGATCGTGACGACTTTGCCGACCTGCATGCCATCTGCGATCGCAATAAATGCTGCGCCACCACCCATTGAATGACCAATGAGCGCATCGAATGGACCAAGATCCTTCGATACTTGAACGAGCGCTGCGGCGAATTGAATTGCGTTTGTGGTCTCACCTGCAGCATCACCATGGGCAGGTGCATCTAGCGCGACAACATCTACACCAGCTGTATTGAGTGCATCCGAGAGGATGTTCATATGGCCGGCGTGCGATTCCCAACCATGAATAATTAAAACCTTCTTCTTTGCATCTGCAACGCTCTTGCCCCAGGCGACGTAATGGCGCTCTTGGGGAGAGGAGAGGAGGGTCCAGCCGTTCATATTGCGTGGTTTGGCTTCACGCGGACGCACAAAGATGCGAGCGGCGTAACGGCCAACGAGAGATGGCGCGACGAGGCCAACGGTTTGGTCTAGAAATCTCAGCGTTTTCATCGCTCTCAGTTTATTCCTGTTTCCTGCGAACTCGCGACATACGACCAACTGCGAACCGGATTAGGCTACGGCTATGAGTGAACTCACCTTGATCGATGGCGGCCTCTCTACAGCACTCGAGGCGTTGGGTAATTCGCTCAACACCTCGCTCTGGTCCGGGGAGTTGCTGCGAAACCATGCTGAGCAGATTCGGGCAGCCCACCAACTCTTCGTTGATGCTGGCGCACAAGTGCTGATTACGAGCTCCTATCAAGTGACTTATCCAGGGTGCCAAAGTCAGGGGTGGAGCGAGGCGGAAGTCGATGCCGCTTTAATCGCCTCGACCGAACTCGCTCGCTTCGATGGTGTGAAGGTGGCGGCTTCGGTAGGGCCGTACGGCGCTTATCTCGCCGATGGCTCGGAGTATCGCGGCAATTATGGATTGAGCAAAGAAGAGTTAAAAGATTTTCATAGAGCTCGCTTGGCGAAATTGATTGAGAGCAAACCCGATCTGCTCGCAATCGAAACCATTCCGGAGCTGACGGAAGCGGCAGCAATTATTGAATTGCTCACCGAACTTTCAAACACAATTCCATTTTGGATCTCGTTCTCGTGTAAGAGCGAGAGCGAAATCTCATCGGGCGAGTTATTTGTCGATGCAGTCACACTAGCAAATAGCTCACTACAACTTCTTGCAGTAGGTATTAATTGCACTGCTCCAGATTTGATCGCACCGCTTCTTGAATCAGCGGTTCTTCACGACGGCGCACCATTTGTGGTCTATCCAAATTCAGGTCGCCAGTGGGATGCAGTCAATAAGGTCTGGTTGGGTGATCCAGAGTTGAGCTTTACGCGTGCGCAGATCGATGCCTGGATTGCGCTAGGCACTCAATTTATCGGCGGCTGTTGCGGCGTTGGACCACGTGATATCGCCAACATTGCGCCGCTTTTGCACGCGTAATCAGCCTATTTCCACGTAATTCTCAGCCTAATTGAGCCAGCAGAGGCCACAACGCTAAACTCTGGGGATGCTTATGCAACGACGCACTCGGTGGGTAGCGCTCACCTCCGCCGCGTTGTTAGCAACGATCATTTCGCCATTCACCTCCAGCAACTCGGTATTTGCCGCCCAATCTATCCAGGCGGTCCAAGCGCAAGTGACTGCGTTACAGATTCAAGCTTCGGCGATCGCAGAGTCGGCTCAGCAATCCCAAGTAGAGCTCAATAATCTCCAACGCTCGCTCTCATCGGTTCAAAGTAAAGATTCAGCACAGAGCGCCAGCATCCAGAGCCTGAAGAAGGCGGTCGGTCAGATTGCTGCCGAAGAGTACAAAGGCGGAGCGTTAAGCCAAGGGATGTCGCTTCTCTTCTCTAGCGACCCAACTCTCTATATGAATAGCGCGCAATCACTCAGCATCGTCGAGAGCCGCAATTCGATCAAACTTCGCCAATTTGCGTCAGCAGATCAGCAATTGAAAGCAACAGCGCTGACTCTCAGCGATCAGGTAGCACTCGTCGCAAAAGCCCGCGCCAAATATGTGGCCGAAGAAGCGGCGGCTCAAGCCAAACTTGCTCAAGCCGAAAAGCTGCTTAACAGTTTGAATAAGGCCGAGCGTGCTCGCCTTGCCGCTCTTCAAGCTTCAGAAGATAACCAGTATCAAGCAACCTCCTTGGCGCTCTCTAAGGGTGTCACTGGTGCAACCGGCGCAGAAGCGGCAGCGTTGAAGTTTGCGGTTAACCAACTCGGTTCCCGATATATGTTCGGTGCAGCGGGTATGGTTTATTGGGATTGCTCCGGGCTTACTATGCGCGCCTTTGGTGCCGCCGGTATCGCGCTGCCACACTCTGCAGCCGCACAATCAGGTTATGGAAAACCGATTCCGCTCAATCAAATTCGTCCCGGAGATTTAGTCTTCTTCGGTCGACCAATCTCTCACGTGGGAATCTACTTTGGCGGCGGTCGCATGCTTGATGCGCCTCACAGTGGCGCCCGGGTACGTATCGAAAGCTTTGGTTCGTGGTTTGGTGGCGAGAAGTTCGTCGCAGCGCGTCGACTCTAACTCTTCAGGTGCTTCTGCGCTTCGCGCACGGCCACTCGATCTAATTCCATCTATTCATCAATGGGATGCTCTCGAATTTAACGGTGAGCGGGGAGATGGCGGCGGTACCGAGGCTATCGACCGAGTCCCACCAGCTCTTATGTGTCAGTAAGTATTCGACATGCTTTTCAAGAAATTCTGAATC
>CAIZGZ010000086.1 GCA_903932695.1 uncultured Actinomycetes bacterium
GCTCAAAGGTCTTTCGCCTCTTGGTGAGCAGCTCAAGAAATCCGGAAAGAGCGTGTGGGTAGCTAACCTCGCTTACTTGTTGCTCCCACTCTTTAATTTCTACGCGCTCTACTCATACCTCTATAAGTAAGGGTATGAACTAGCCCTGGAAGACAACTTCAATAGGGCTATCAGGGTTTTCGAAGAGCTCCATATAGCGCTGTGAAATCTTAGCTGGCGCAAAATCTGTTGCCGGGTCTACAACGCCAGCGATTGTGACGGTATGCACGCGCACGCCAGTTGGCTTTAACTCTTCTGCCAACAAGAAGGCTGTGCTGCGAGTCATAGCCTTACCAACAGAAAGAATTCCAAATTGGCTCGATGGATAGAGCGCAAAGCCACCACCGGTAATGAGAACAACTCCGTGAGCTTGCTTCAACCCTTCGAGCGCTGCCTGGGTCGAAGAGATGATCGTGTACAGGTTAACCTCAGTTGCTGCACGCAACTCCTCCTCTTTCGCCTGGAGAAGTGGGCCACCCCAACCAGCAGCGTTATAGACCAACGCTGCGATGGGTGCTTTCACCTCTGAGATCACTCGGGCAACATCACCAGGCTTGCTGGCATCAGCAATCTTCCATTCGACCTGTACTCCAAGAGCTGCAAGCGGTTCGGCCTGCTCTTTGAGCTTGCTCTCTGTGCGGGCAATAAGGAGAAGTGGGTGTCCCTTACGAGCGAAATCAGCAGCTACCGCTGCGCTAACGCCTGGACCAGAACCAACGATGATGACTAACTCTTGTGACACGGGAGCGCTCCTTAGCGGATATGAGTGGGTAATTACTTAGTTTCAGTGAGCGCAAGTGCGTATGCGCCGGTTGAGATCGCCCAACCTAAAGCCATAATGAATGAGGCAGCGTTGCTCTTTGGGTTGCCCATAAATGCGCTTCCTGCGCCAAAAGCGACGATGATTCCGCCGATTCCGACGTAGGAGACTTTGAGCCAGTATGAGCTCTTGCTCTTGAGTGCTCGATAGGCGATCAAGATCGCGAGAACCAAAAGCGCGGTGCCCACGAACATATGGAGTGAGACTAACCAGACCGGTTTTGCGACCTTCCAGGCCGAACCAGAATCTGGAAGTTTTAGCCAGAAGTTATTGGCCATTCCGACGAGAAATTGAATGAGAAGAGTAAGCACCATCATGACGCTTAGTCGTTGCATTCGAGAAAGTGATTTCATCGCTACTCCTTAGAATCCGCTATACCCTCAGACGGTAGTGGGTCGCGTGCGAGTACGCAATTAACGCTCTTGTAGAGTATCCATATGTCACTCACTGCCACTGGTTTAGAGGCAGTACTGCAATCAGCCGATCAATCGCTTCGGTTAAGAGCGGCGATGATGGCTGGTACCTATCCATCGACCGAGTTCATCGAAGTCCTAGTTGTGCAGTGCGCAATCGAATCAGAGTTCCTGGTCCGAGATATGCTCACGTGGGCGCTGATCCGAAACGATACAAAATTAGTGATCGAGCGATTGAAGCCAGAGCTCAGCTCTGATGTGGCCCAGGCCCGAAGTCAGGCGGTGCACACCCTTACTAAAATTGGTGATCCAACGACCTATCCACTTGTCAGCGGTAACTTGCTCTTTGATGCAGATGATCGAGTAGCGATGACCGCTTGGCGCGCTGCTTCACTTTTAGTCCCAGAGCAGCTCATCCCTACGTTGATTCCAGCTCTTCTGACTCAACTAGGAAGAGGTGAGTTTGAGATTCAATTCGCGCTCAGTAGAGCGCTCTGCTCGCTGGGTGAGGAGATTCTTGAGCCGCTGGCTCAACGGTCCAAGAGTGCTACTCCTGAGGTTGCTGAGCACCTCGCCTTTACCTTGCGCCTATTGAAAAATCCATATTCCGAAAGCAGATTAGCGAGAGAGTTTGCAGAGAAGCTTAAGATTTTGAAGGGTGCTCCCGCTGTCGGGGAGGGTGCGACCTGATATTCCTGAGTGGGCAGTGAGGGTTTCGAACCCCCGACATCTTCGGTGTAAACGAAGCGCTCTACCGCTGAGCTAACCGCCCCAAAGTGGGTATTGAGTTTTTAGTACTGGCGCACTCTACTAGCAAGAGCGCGCCAGTCCAAAATATGAGTTAAACGAGCGTAAATCCTGGCTTAGAGAGCGGCGAGCGCACTCTTGTAATCGGCGGCATTGCGAGCATCGCCAATTCCATTGATGACCTGCCAGCGAAGGATTCCCTCTTTATCGATGATGAAGGTGCCGCGCACTGCAGCGCCGCGAGCCTCGTCAAAGACTCCGTATGCCTGGGCGACTGCGCCATGTGGCCAGAAATCCGAGAGGAGTGAGAAGTTGTATCCCTCTTTCTCTGCAAAAATCTTGAGCGAGAACATCGCATCACATGAAAGCGCCAACAACTCGGCATTCTCATTCTGGAATGAAGAGAGATCGTCGCGAAGTGCGCAGAGCTCGCCGGTGCAAGTTCCGGTAAATGCCCATGGGTAGAAGGTGACGATGACGTTCTTCTTACCTTTAAATGAGGAGAGGCTTACGCTCTCGCCAAATTGGTTGTTGAGTGTGAAATCTGGAGCTGCTTGGCCAATTGTGAGTGTCATGGCTTAAGGATACTTCTTTCGAGCAACGAGCTTGCTCGCGCTCCATTCTGGGGCGGCGAGAAAGGTAACCGTTGCGGTTAATCCGGCTGTTGGGGCTGCATCTTGAATATCGCTCGGCTCAACGTGGCCGGCTATCCCAGCCTTAGGGGTGAGCAGCCAGAGCGGACCGCTCTCGCTGAGGTAGGTCAGCGCGTCAACCAAGTCATCGACCAGGTCGCCATCCCCTTCTCGCCACCATAAGAGGACGACATCCACCACCTCGTCGGTCTTGCCATGGCGCACCGGCTCTCCCGACCGGGTCTGTGCGGCTTCGAGTAGATCTGAGTCACAATCTGAGTCGAAGCCAACCGAGAGGATGAGCTCCCCTGGGGCTATTCCCATCCGATCGATCGCCTTATCGGCTACCAGCCCTGACATAGCCATAGTCCACACGCCTTTGAGGGAGAAATCAACCCCTCGGAGGTGAATAAACTACGGGCATGAGCAATAACTTCGAAGATCAGGGCCGCCTCATTGATCAGCTGGTCGATACCGATCCGCAAGAGACCGCAGAGTGGAAGCAATCACTCGATGCCGTCCTTGCTGCCGCTGGCCCGGTTCGAGCTCGCTACCTCATGCTCTCACTGCTTCAACGAGCACAGCAACAGAATCTTGGCGTCTCCGAATTACGGACCACCAATTACATCAACACCATTCCATCTGCGACCGAGCCTGAATTTCCTGGCGATGAAGCGCTAGAGCGCCGCATTCGTGCGATGGTTCGTTGGAACGCAGCGGTGATGGTGCACCGTGCACAGCGTCCCGGCATCGGCGTTGGCGGTCACATCTCGACTTATGCATCATCTGCATCTCTCTATGAGGTTGGCTTCAATCACTTCTTCCGCGGCAAAGATCACCCAGGTGGCGGCGATCAGATCTTCTTCCAAGGTCACGCTAGTCCAGGCATGTATGCACGCGCATTTATGGAAGGTCGCTTAACCGAACATCAGATGGATGGTTTCCGTCAAGAGCTCTCACATGATGGCGGCGGATTATCTTCCTACCCACACCCTCGATTGATGCCAGAGTTCTGGCAGTTCCCAACAGTCTCCATGGGACTCGGTCCGATCAATGCAATTTATCAAGCTCGCTACAACCGCTACCTCCATGGTCGCGGAATTAAAGATACGAGCGATCAGCACGTCTGGGCATTCTTGGGTGATGGCGAAACAGATGAGCCAGAGTCACTCGGCGCAATCGGACTTGCAGCTCGTGAAGGTCTCGACAATCTCACCTTTGTGATCAACTGTAATTTGCAGCGCCTCGATGGCCCAGTTCGTGGTAACGGAAAGATTATTCAAGAACTTGAATCAATCTTTGGTGGCGCCGGCTGGAACGTTATCAAGGTTGTATGGGGTCGCGAGTGGGATGAACTCCTTGCGATGGATACCGAAGGCGCACTCGTTGAGTTGATGAACAACACAACAGATGGCGACTATCAGACCTTTAAAGCCGAGAGCGGCGCATATATTCGTGAGCACTTCTTTGGTCGCGATCCACGCACCGCAGCGATGGTTGCCAACTGGAGCGATGAGAAGATTTGGGCGCTCAAGCGTGGCGGCCACGATTACCGCAAGCTCTTTGCAGCATATAAAGCAGCAACAGCTCGCAACGGCAAGCCAACCGTCATTCTTGCAAAGACGGTCAAGGGTTGGACACTCGGATCACACTTCGAAGGTCGTAACTCAACTCATCAGATGAAGAAGATGACGATTGAAGATCTCATCCAATTCCGCGATACATTGCAGATTCCAATTCCGGATTCAGAGATCGATGCCAAGGTGCCTCCTTACTACCACCCAGGCGTTGATTCACCTGAGTACAAGTACATGATGCAACGCCGCAGCGAACTTGGCGGATCGGTACCTGCACGTCGCAAGATCTCTCGTCCATTGGCCCAACCTCCGATCGAGGCGTACGAGTCAGTCAAGCGCGGATCTGGCCAACAAGAAGTTGCCACAACGATGGCCTTTGTTCGCCTCCTGAAGGATCTGCTCAAAGATCCTAATATCGGACCTCGCCTTGTTCCGATCATTCCGGATGAGGCACGTACCTTTGGTATGGACAGCTTGTTCTCAAGCCTCAAGATCTATTCGCCACATGGCCAGACCTACACCTCGGTCGACCGCGAGTTGATGCTCTCCTACAAGGAATCCACCAGCGGTGTGATCTTGCATGAAGGTATTAACGAAGCAGGATCGGTTGCCTCATTTACAGCAGTGGGTAGCTCGTACTCCACTCATGATGAGCCAATGATCCCGCTCTACATCTTCTATTCGATGTTTGGCTTCCAACGTACTGGCGATGCCTTCTGGGCTGCTGCCGACCAACTCGTCCGTGGCTTTGTCCTCGGAGCCACTGCTGGTCGCACCACGCTCAATGGTGAAGGTCTCCAGCACGAAGATGGTCACTCACTTCTCCTCGCCTCCACCAACCCTGCAGTCGTTGCTTACGATCCAGCATTTGGTTTTGAGGTCGGACACATTGTGCGCGATGGTCTGCGCCGCATGTACGGTGAGAACAGCGAAGATATCTACTACTACCTCACCATTTACAACGAGCCATACGTACAGCCAGCCGAGCCAGAGAATCTTGATGTCGATGGCTTGCTCAAGGGTATCTATCTCTACTCCCCTGCCAAGAAGGGCAAGAAGAGCGTTCAAATTCTTGCATCGGGCGTTGGCGTCAACTGGGCGATGAAGGCGCAACAACTCCTCGAAGAGGATTGGGGTATTAGCGCGAACGTGTGGTCGGTGACATCATGGAACGAACTTCGTCGTGATGGCCTTGCAACAGATCGCCATAATCTCCTCAACCCAGATGACCAGAAGAGCGCGTACATCACTAAAAAGCTCAAGGGATTTGATGGTCCGGTCATTGCGGTGAGTGATTTTATGCGCGCTGTACAAGATCAGGTTGCACCATGGGTTAACCAGCCGTTCTACTCATTGGGTACAGATGGCTTTGGACTCTCCGATACTCGCGGTGCGCTTCGACGCCACTTTAAGGTTGATGGTCCTTCAATCGTCGTAGCTGCACTCTCTCAACTCGCTGCACAAGGTGAAGTAAAGGCAAAGCTGGTGAGTGAAGCGATTGAGAAGTATCAGATCAATGATGTGAAGGCGGCCGACCCAGGCAACACTGAGGGTTCTGGCTAATCAGCTACACGGATGTAGCGTGCAAGGGAAAGATTAAGAACCTTGGATCTCTTTGGATCCAAGGTTGGGAAATAGGGCGACTGAGATCAGCATTAGGCCCGGAAGAATGAGTGCGGTCGTAATCGAGGCCTGCGAAACAACCCACGAGACCACCAACTTCACAATCAGGGTCAATACCGTCACAATAATTCCGATTTGAGCAACCACTACCCCACCTGGAAGCGAAGAGCGTCGGCTAGCAATCTGCGTGATGGTTCCGGCCATAAACGAGCCGCCCAATCCGCCAATAAAAAAGCCCAATGTTTCACAGGTAAAAGCGGCAGCGAAGTGGTGGGCTGCGAAGAGCTTTGCTAACTGAAGAAAGACGATAAAGCCGAGTCCGCCGATAGCCGTCCAACTCTTAATCCAGAAATCTTCGGAACGGATCTTTACCAGGCGATGGATTGCCAGGCGTCCGGTAATCATGCCAACCATGAAGAGCAGGTAAGGCAAGATGCTAAGCGTTGTACTCGCCTTGATCTCTTGGTGTGCGACCAAGGTGGCCCAGTCGTTTGTCGAAAACTCGGTCATCACAGCACAGACATATGCGATGCCAATAAGTTTGTCATCTAAGAACATCTGCCAAAGCGATCGCAATTTGATTTGAGCATTTGGATCATGTTCGGTAGAGCCTTGAATTAATACCGGCGAGAGCTTGAGCGTTGAATACATCGTGCCGAGCCAACAGATTGCCATCAAGGTATCGATATGCCAAGCAAAGGAGATGTGAGCAGTTACGGCAACCGCGATCGAGACGGTGAGGAGTGTTCCGATAGACCAGATTCCATGGAGCTTAGGCAGAATCAGTGCCCCGCTATCGTCTTGGCGCTTAAGCGCTTGATCATGAATCGCGATGTTGTAAGCGTTGAAACCAAAACCCAACACCATATTGATGACGACGTACATCAATGAACTATGGGCATGAGGAATCATGGCGATCGATGCATACATCATTGTTCCCGTGACAATAACTACCGGCTTAACGCCAATTCGGTGGACAAGTTGGCCAACGGTAAAGAAGGCAAACATTGCTCCGATGGCGCCAAGACTCACGAGTACGCCGTAAGTACCATCGGTAACGCCGAGATCACGCTTGAGATCTGGGGTTCGGGCGGCGATTGCGAGTACTGCAAGGCCAAAGAAGAAAAAGAGTCGACCTTGATGGCGCGCTTCGATCTTTGCAGAGAGCGTTGTAACGTAGTTCAAAAGAGTGCACTCGCCAACTGTTGTCGGGCCTTTGCTAGCCCTGGGTCCGATGGATCTACCAATGCAAAGAGCATAACAAGATGTTCGCGTGCGGTTTTACGATCATCACCGTTCGTGACTCTGACGGTGTTAATCAAACGTGTGAAAGCACCATCATAATTTCCTTGGGCGATTTCGATATCGGCAGCCATGACCGCCAATCCGACGCTCGTTGGATCTGCGTCAGCTCCAGAGAGCGTTGCACCTTGATCAATCCCATCGATCCGGGCCAAGAGCTTGACTTGTGCCAGCCCTAGTGTGGCGAGCGTATTTCCTGGTGCGCGCGTTAACCACTGCTCGTAGGCGTTCGCGGCTGCGGCGTAATCCGCATTTTCGAGTGCCGCAAGAGCGAGCTCTTCTTCCGGCTCCAACTTCTCCTCTGGCTCTTGGGTCGCCGCTTCAGTATCGCTCTCAATGCTTGATGTCGTGGCTCGCCCAACGCCTCGCTCTGCTGCCAACGCAACAACTCGATCCACCACAAGTCGCAGTTGTTCTGGTGTTGGAAGTGTTTCAAAGAGCGGGACGAGTTGTTCGCCAATGAGCGCAATCGCAAACGGAACCGATGGGATCTGCAACGCCTTGACGACCACTACCTCTTTATCGACGTTGAGATTGCCAAGCAGCCATGGCGCCTCAGGGCCAAGTTGTGCAATCTCATCGAAGAGCAGCCCAAGCCCCTTCATTGCTTCAAGTGAGGGTTTACTTTTGGCAGACCAGCAGACGATGATGACC
>CAIZGZ010000087.1 GCA_903932695.1 uncultured Actinomycetes bacterium
AGCCCCGAGTCGGTATCAACGAAAATTACGCCGAGTTTCTCAAGATCTTCACGAATAGAGTGGTAGACAACCTCTGACTCATACTGGGCTGCAACACCAGCTACTAGACGATTCTTCTCCGCATCTGGGATTCCCAGGCGATCGTAGGTATTGCGAATATCTTCAGGCAGGTCTTCCCATGAGGTCGCCTGCTTCTCGGTCGAGCGAACGAAGTATTTAATCGTGTCGAAGAAAATTCCGGAGAGATCACTTCCCCAATTTGGCATCGGCTTCTTTTCGAAGAGGCTTAATCCCTTGAGGCGTAGATCGAGCATCCATTGTGGCTCGCTCTTTTTTGCAGAGATATCGCGCACGACCTCTTCATCGAGACCGCGCTTTACATTGCTACCCGCGTCGGTCTTATCCGCCCAACCAAATTCATAGTTTCCGATGCCATCTAGTTCGGGATGCAGTGCGGTATCACTCATGGTTTTGCTCCTGTGTGAGATTGTTTGGTTGATTGGTGTTGAGAGTTAAGTTGGTTGACGGGAATATATGTCGTGCAGACACCATCACCTCGGGCGATCGTTGCCAACCGTTGAACATGGCTTCCCAAAATCTCAGAGAAGGCCTCGGTCTCTGCTTCGCAGAGTTCGCTAAATTGTGAGGCTACGTGAGCGATCGGACAGTGATGCTGACAGAGCTCAACGCCGATCGCGGTAGATTTAATGGTGGTTGCATAACCTTCTTCATTAAGAAATCCTGCGAGTGCTTCGATCTTACGAGTCGCGCTCTTTGATTTTTCAACCTCCGACGAGGTGAGACGCTTAATCTCATGTGCGCGTGATCGTGCGAAATCGGCTACGAGATTACTTCCTTCGACGGTGGACATGAAGCGAAGCGCTGAGACAGCGAGGTCGTCATAGGAATGCTCAAAAGTTGCTCTGCCAAGATCGGTGAGCACGAATACTTTGGAAGGCCTGCCACGTCCCCGCGTCGTATTGGTCGTGCGATAGGGCTCTTTGGCCTCAAGGATCTTCGCTGCCAGGAGGAGGTCTAGGTGGCGTCGGATTCCAGCGGCGCTGAGATTGAGGCGATCTGCGAGGTCACTCGCGCTCTGAGGTCCATTTTCGAGGATGGTACGGGCGACAAGATCCCGGGTTTTATCCTCATTCTTTTTCACAACATAAGTGTTGCGTAAATACCCAGATTCTGCCAGTTGGGGGCGGTTGGCGGGAGGGGCAGGCTCAAACGGACTAGGCTACGAGCGTGAACCTGGTGAGTCTGATTTACACAACCTTGGTGGTCTTGCAGACCCTGCTGGTCCTCACCGGCGGAGCTGTCCGCCTCACCGGCTCTGGACTTGGCTGCCCCACCTGGCCCGATTGTGTCAGCGGTTCAATAGCACCCGTCCCCCATCAAGCGCAGGGAACCCTTCACTCGTGGATTGAATTTGGAAACCGCCTACTCACCATCGCGCTGATCGTGGTGATTTTCGCGGCAATTTTCGGCGCCGTTCGTTGGGGTCGATCCCGAGCCGACTGGCGTTGGATCCGAAATCTTGCCGTGATTCAGTTCCTGGGAATCGTCGGACAGATCGTGCTTGGCGGAATTACTGTGCTCACAAAGCTCAACCCATTTTCGGTCTCGGCCCACTTTCTGCTTTCGATGCTCTTGATCGGCGCGGCGTTATCGTTGCGCGAACGGATGATCGGCAAAGCTCGCACTCGCGTTGCCCCAACGACTTTATGGCTTATCCGAACCCTGCTTGGACTTACGGCGCTCGTCGTCACCCTTGGCACCGTAGTCACTGGCAGCGGTCCTCATGCGGGCGACATCCAAGCAAAGCGTTACCACATTGATCCGCGCACTATCAGCTGGCTACACGCCGACTCCGTGATTGCGTTGATCTCATTGACCATAGGATTACTCCTTGTGATTCGCGTTTCAGAATCGGATGCAAATCGCTCGTTTATCGGAGGCAAAGTCGCCTTATTCATCACGCTCTGTTTTGGCCAAGGAGTGATTGGCTACATTCAATACTTCACGCACCTGCCAGAGGCCTTGGTAGCTGCACATCTTTTGGGCGCAGCCATTCTCTGGCTCGCCTTTTGGAATATCGCATTTAAATCTCACGCATTAACCAGAAGCTCAGAAAGAGGATAACAATGGCTCGCACGACGATCGCACGCACTGCTTGGACCGAGAAGGATGAGAGAGCGGTAGCTGTCGCACGTGCTCTAGCTATGGACGCTGTTCAGAAGGCTGGCCATGGCCACCCTGGAACCGCGATGTCTCTCGCCCCAGTTGCTTACACCGTCTTTCAACGTTTCTTGCGACATGACCCAACAGATTCCCAGTGGCTCGGCCGCGATCGCTTTGTTCTCTCATGCGGTCACTCCTCACTTACTCTCTATATTCAGCTCTACCTTTCAGGGTATGGCTTAAGCCTCGATGATTTGAAGGCGTTTCGTACTCACAACTCCCTTACCCCAGGCCACCCAGAGTTTGGCCACACCAATGGTGTTGAGACCACAACCGGTCCACTTGGTGCGGGTGTAGCCATGGCAGTTGGAATGGCAATGGCAGCGCGCTTTGAGAAGGGACTCTTTGATCCACAAAGCGAGACCACACTCTTTGATCACAATATCTGGGTGATCTGCTCTGATGGTGACCTTGAAGAAGGCGTAAGCGGCGAGGCATCTTCAGTTGCTGGAACTCAAGCACTTGGCAACCTCAAGATGATCTACGACGACAACCGCATCTCGATCGAAGGAGATACTCGCGTCGCCTTCACAGAAGATGTCTCCGCACGTTATCGTGCCTATGGCTGGCACGTTATTGAAGTTTCTGCGCTTGCAGATGGCAACATTGACCGAGCTGCACTTGAAGCGGCGATGGTTGAGGCAGAGAAGATCAGCGATCGTCCAGCCCTGATTCGCATGCACAGCACAATTGCGTGGCCTGCGCCAAAGGCAAAGGGCACCGCTGAATCACATGGTTC
>CAIZGZ010000088.1 GCA_903932695.1 uncultured Actinomycetes bacterium
AGATCTGCGCTTTCAGCGGCTGCGCGGGCAACAGCGAGTGATACGCCGAGGATCGCATTTGCGCCAAGTCGTGACTTGTTCTTGGTGCCATCAAGCTCGATCATCTCTTGATCAACAAAACGCTGATCTTGTGCATCGAAACCAATAACAGCCGGAGCGATCTCGTCGTTCACGAAATCAACGGCCTTCTCAACACCCTTGCCGAGGTAGCGCTTGCCACCATCGCGAAGCTCTGCCGCTTCGAATGCACCAGTTGATGCACCGCTAGGTACAGCAGCGCGTGCGCTGGTGCCATCTTCGAGTAGCACCTCAACTTCAACGGTCGGGTTTCCGCGGGAATCCAAAATTTCACGAGCATGAACTGTGTCGATCAGTGCCACAAGCTTCTCCTTCTATTCTCGGTAACTATTCTCGGTAATTCGCTCTTATTTACTTGCGTGATTCGTACTCTTTAATTCGAGCTATGTACGCCTTTGTCGTCGCTCGTAGCGCAGCTTCGGGATCGATCCCGGCCGCCTGGGCCTGGTCAATTATCCCAAAAAGTGCCGCCCCTACATCCGATTCCGTGAAATCTGCTGGAAGTTTCACCAGATGTTCGATCGGGAGGGAATATCGGGACTTTTCCGCCCGATAAATCATCTTATTTGCCAACATCATGGCTGGTTGTCCGAGTGGAACGCCATCGGTCGCTGAGGTTCGACCCTTTTCAATCGCCTTTTGGGCTTCCCAGTTCTCAAGCACATCGTCATAGGTCACATCAGAGTCGGTGAAGACATGTGGGTGGCGATGGATCAACTTATCGGCGACCCCACGGGCAACATCTTCAATATCAAAGGGCGCAGAAGCGTCGTCTTCAGCCATGCGCGAGTGGAAATAGACCTGCAGCAAAATATCGCCCAGCTCTTCTTGCATCGCTACTCGGTCGTTCTCTTCGACCGCTTCGACAAACTCGTATGACTCTTCGAGCAGGTACTTAATTAGACTCTCGTGGGTCTGCTCCGCATCCCATTCACAACCGCCTGGTGAACGAAGACGGTCCATGACCTCACGTAGTCGTAACAACTCCGAAGTCATGGACCGCCCTTAAATTACTGTGAAACTACTTGCTTGATGTCGGAGTTGGTGTTGCTGGCGCAACAACAACTGCCTGAGTTGGATCCCATGTGCCGTACTTAGGATTGACCTTGATGCCAACCTTAAGCGCCTCTTGAGCAACTTCTTGCTCAAGCGCGGTACCAGCATTCGCTTGTGAAGTTCCGGTCTTCTCGAGATCTGCAGCAAGTTGCTCGTCATAGAGCAAGCTACGGATATAGAGATCGAGATCTTCAGATGCAATGTTTGCAGCAACAAGTGCTGATGGCAGCTGAGCTGCGCTTCCGATCTGAGTGATGATGTCGGCCTTGCGCTTAGCAACCTGAGCATCGGTCACAACAACGTTCTTGGACGCTGCGGTGTCGGCTAAGAGGTATGAGATGAGATGGAAATTGAGCTCGGCCAACGTAAGTTGATTACCGGTTGCAATCTGCATTCCCGTCGTATCAACACCCTTACGCTCTGCGAGGATCTCATTCACGCTGGTGGTGACATCTTTATTTGTCACGATGTGCTTGCCGACTTGAGCCGCCATATCTTTTGATTTAAATACGGTGAAGGCGAGTGTGGTGCCTACTGCGGCAACGAGAAGTACAGCTGCAGCGACGATCGCGATCAAGCGACGGGAAGAGCTCTTCTCTTCTTCGCTGACTTCGACTTCTGGGGTCGACTCGATCTCCGGAACAACAGACTCGGGCTGCTCTGAGGTAATTTCTTCGTTTTCCATCTGGCTTTGCTCCTAGAGATTATGAAGTACGTCTACTGCCCACTTCAGGGTGGTTAGGGCAGAAGTATCGCCTACCGAGGCATTTCCAAGCCAATTTGCGCTCTGATTTTGGGCTCGTTGGGCGACCAGCAGGCTCTTGGTCGCGCTCTTGATCTGGGTTCCCGGGTAGAGGCGATTGATGCGAATCTGGGCCGATTCTGGGAGCACAATGGGCGCGATCTTCAGGAATTTACCTTGCAGCACCACCTCGGTCAGACCCTTGGATTTTGCGTAGATTCGAAGTTTGGCGACCTCGAGCAAGTTCGTGGCTTCCTCGGGCAACGCTCCGAACCGATCAACCATCTCTTCAACGATCGCGGCAAGTGATGCCTCGTCGTTGCAATCGCCAAGTCGGCGGTAGAGATCAAGGCGTAACCGTTCAGATGGCACATACTCGATCGGCAGATGCGCCGTGATCGGCAATTCAATTTTGCACTCTTTGATACGCGGCTCGGTATCGATGTAACCCTGCTTGTAATCTTCGACAGCTTCGCCGACCATTCGCATATAGAGATCAAAGCCAACTTCGGCGATGTGACCGGATTGCTCGCCACCGAGAAGATTGCCGGCACCACGGATCTCAAGATCCTTGAGCGCAACCTGCATGCCTGAACCGAGCTCAGTATTAGTAGCAATTGTGGTCAACCGATCATGCGCGACTTCGGTGAGTGGCTTATCAGGCGAGTAGAGGAAATAGGCATAGGCCCGTTCGCGAGCACGACCAACTCGACCACGTAATTGGTGAAGTTGCGAGAGGCCAAAATTCTCTGAGCGATCGACGATCAAGGTATTTGCGTTGGGAATATCAATTCCAGATTCAATGATGGTGGTACAGACCAAAATATCGAAATCGCGCTGCCAAAAACCAAGGATGACATCTTCGAGTTCGCGCTCACCCATCTGACCATGTGCGGTTCGAATACGTGCTTCCGGAACCAACTCTTTGAGACGAATAACAACTTTATCGATGCTCTCCACGCGATTGTGAATAAAGAAGATCTGACCATCTCGTAATAATTCGCGGTGAATAGCGGCGGTCACCTGCTTCTCATCGTACGGGCCAACATAAGTCAGAACGGGATGGCGCTCTTCCGGCGGCGTCGTGATATTCGACATCTCCCGGATACCAGTAATTGCCATCTCTAACGTACGCGGAATTGGCGTAGCCGACATAGAGAGGACATCGACATTCGTGCGAGTCTTTTTCAGCTCTTCTTTATGCTCGACGCCAAAGCGCTGCTCTTCATCGACGATCACCAGTCCAAGATCCTTAAAAACGACATCTTTCGAGAAGAGCCTATGTGTACCGATCACGACATCGATCGAGCCATTGGCCAAACCTTCGATAATCTCCTGTGATTCCTTAGCGGTACTAAAACGTGAAAGGCCAGCTAGCCGCACTGGGAACCCTGCGTAGCGCTCTTCAAAAGTCTTAAAGTGTTGCTGCACAAGCAGGGTCGTGGGAACCAAGACCGCAACTTGTTTAGCATCTTGCACCGCTTTAAATGCTGCTCGGATCGCGATCTCGGTTTTTCCATAACCCACATCGCCGCAGATCACGCGATCCATCGGATGAGATCGCTCCATATCGCGTTTTACCTCATCGATTGTGGATTGCTGGTCGATCGTCTCTACATATCGAAATGCCGCTTCTAACTCACGTTGCCATGGCGTATCTGGCGAGAAGGCGAAGCCGGGAGCACTCATGCGGGCTGCATAGAGCTGAATTAACTCACCAGCAATCTGTTTAACTGCCTTTCTGGCACGCCGCTTTGCGTTCTGCCAATCGGCACCGCCAATGCGATGTACCGAAGGAGCCTCGCCACCAACATATCGCGTGACTTGTTCTAAGGTATCGGTCGGAACAAAGAGACGATCACCAGGTTGTCCGCGCTTAGATGCGGCATATTCGATCACTAAGTACTCTCGGGCAACGCCTGCAACGGTGCGTTGAACCAACTCTACATATCGCCCAACACCATGTTGCTCGTGCACGACATAATCGCCAGGACGCAACTCAAGCGGATCAATCGCCTTCTTACGACGAGATGGCATACGGGCCTGATCTTTATTGGAAGAACGAACTCCCGAGATATCTTTTTCGGTGATAAGCACGGTCTTGCTGGAGTCGCTAACAAAACCATGCTCTATCGGGGTCGCGATCACGTACACGGCATCACGTGTGAGATCTGAGCTTATATTTTTGAGAAGTCGAACCGGTAAATCCCCTGCCTGAAAGAGCTTGGCAAAGCGTTCAACAATGCCCTTGCCGGCAGCGGTAAAGACCACAAGGTACCCCGCTGAAATCCACTCCGAGATATCGGCAACGAGATGATCGGTCTTCCCTTTGTATTCCGGAACCGGAAGAAAGACCTCGCCCGCTTCGGCATGGCTATCGACACCACTCGCATACGGATCGATAGAGCTCCAACTTAGCGCTCGATCCCGCAGCTCTGGAATTGAGTAATAGCCACCAGCTTCCAGCGCCATCGAAAGGTCGATCGGTGCTTCTCCACCCATAGCCGCACTCGACCACGACGCTGTGAGGAATTCATTATTTGTATTGATCAGATCTAAACCGCGTGATGCGATTCTCTGCTCATCAAGTAAGACAACCTGAAAGTTCTTGGGTAGCAGGTCGATGATCGAAGTGAGATCTGCTTGCAGCAGTCCCATGAGTGATTCCATGCCATCGACATAGATTCCTTGTGAGATCTTCTCCGCCATCTCGGCAAGTTGTGGGTACTTTGCTCCGAGCAGTCGAGCTTTACTCTTGACCTCATCAGTGATCAGTAACTCACGACATGGATAAATTGCAATGCTGCCCACAACCGGGGCGTAGGTGCGCTGATCTGCGACGGTAAACCAACCTAGCTCTTCGATCTCATCACCAAAGAAGTCGATGCGAATCGGATGGTCTTGATCCGGCAGAAAGAGGTCGACGATTCCACCCCGTACCGCAAAGTCACCGCGTCGTTCGACTAAATCGGTTCGCTGATACCCCAGATATCCAAGTGAGGTCAGAAGTTCTGACATCTCGATCTCTTGCCCGATCTCGAGCGTGATGGGTTGGAAGTGAGCGATCAGTGGTGAGATCGGCTGAATGAGTGAGCGTACAGAGGCGAGAACTACTCGTTGGCTAGAGAGAGTGCTGAGGATCTTCGTGCGAGCGGCAACGGTGTCACTCTTTGGGCTGAGCTTTTCGTGGGGCAAGGTCTCCCAGGCCGGGAACTCGACCGCCGCGCCATCCCCGAGATAAGTATTGAGTTCATCGCGGAGCTCTGATGCTCGGCGCGAGGATGAGCTCACTACGAGCAAGGGTGCCTGACTTGCGCGCTTTGCTAGATATATCCCGGTAACAAAGTGAGGCGCGACGATCCGCTCCGCGCTCTGGTCAATCTCAATTGTTGAGAAAGCATCGATCAATCGACTCATAGCGGTGACCTCCTCTCGGTTGCTTCGGTTAGGGGCGTTACCCAACAGATCTGCCCCCAATCCCGAAACGGGTGGGGGTGATTGCTCGCAATTCTAGTGCCTGCCATAACCGTGCCTCCCAATATTGCGGAGAGGTGGCAGGATTAGTCCATGACAACTTCAGCGGCAAACTCCCAACTCGCCCGCGATGACCAAGAGCTACGTAGTGATGTTCGCGTGCTCGGCGAGCTCCTTGGACAGAGCCTGGTGCGTCAAGAAGGTCCAGAGTTATTGGCGCTCGTTGAAAGTGTTCGTAAGGCAGTTCGTGATGGTGGCGGCGAAGATATTCTCGCCGGCCTTTCGTTAGAAGATAGCGTCCAACTCGTTCGAGCATTTAGTACCTACTTCTATCTCGCGAATGTGGCCGAACAAGTTCACCGCGCTCGTGTGCTCGAAGAAGAACGCTCTGCAAGTGGTTCATGGATTACCCGGGCAGTAGATCGCATCCTCGAAGCCCAGCAGAAGCATGGCGAATTCACTGCGGCCGATTTGCAGGAATGGATGAACGAGTTCTCGGTTCGCCCAGTCTTTACCGCTCATCCAACTGAAGCAGCACGCCGCTCAGTTCTTGGCAAACTTGGAACAATCGCAGATCTACTGGATGATAAAAAAGGCGCAACCCGTGATCGCCGCTTAGCCGAGACCGTCGATCTCTTGTGGCAGACAGATGAACTTCGTTTAGGTCGACCAGAGCCGCTCGATGAAGCAGTTAACGCTCTCTACTACCTCGATGATCTCTTTGCTTCAACGGTACCTAATGCGCTCGATGATTTTGCGCGTGAACTCACGCGACTTGGCGTCACCATCTCGCCTACAGCTCGCCCACTCTCATTCGGTACCTGGATTGGTGGCGATCGAGATGGCAATCCGAATATCACCGCGGAAGTCACTCGCCAAGCAATTACGCTACAAATTGGCCACTTTATCCGAGCCATGATCGCCTCACTCGATCAATTACGTGCTGCACTCTCGGTCTCAACTCGTATCGCAGGAGCATCCGATGCGCTTATCCAATCGGTTGCCAAGGATCTCGAACTCATTCCGGAGATTGAGGACCGCTTTAAGCGTCTGAATGTAGAAGAGCCGTATCGCCTCAAGGCGACCGCGATTCGACATCGCTTGATCTTGACCCAACGCCGGCATGCAGCTGGTGCGGGACACGTACCTGGTCGCGACTATGACAACACCGCCGAAATCCTTGCTGATTTGATGCTCATGCATGAATCACTCTTAAGCCATAAAGGTGAACTGATTGCCCATGGCCTCCTCGAACGCACCATCCGTGCTGTTTCGAGCTTTGGTCTCACTCACGCCACCATGGATGTTCGTGAGCACTCCGATGCGCATCACCATGCGATTGCACAACTTGCGGCGCACTCAACCGAGATTGATGACAGAGCACAGGCAACGATGGATACCTTCGGTGCGATTAAAGAGCTCATCGAAAAATTTGGTCCTGAAGTTATCGAGACATACATCATCTCGATGACTAAGTCTCATGAGGATGTCCTCGCCGCAGTTGAGTGTGCACGTAGAGCCGGTGTCGTAAGTGGCTCTCACTCACTCGTTGGCTTTGCGCCACTTCTAGAGACAGTTGCTGAACTTCGTGCTGCTGATCAGATTCTTGACTCGCTTCTCAGCGACCCTGCATATCGGCAGATTGTCGCAGCGCGTGGTGATATCCAGGAAGTAATGCTTGGTTACTCTGACTCAAATAAAGATGCCGGAATTGCAACATCGCAATGGGAGATCCATAAAGCGCAGCGCAAGTTACGCGATATCGCGATTAAACATGGCGTCAAACTTCGACTCTTCCATGGTCGCGGTGGTTCGGTCGGTCGCGGTGGCGGACCTACCTACGATGCGTTGATCGCATTGCCGTGGGGATCTATCGACGGTCAAGTCAAGATGACCGAACAAGGCGAAGTCATCAGTGATAAATATGCCCTGCCAGCGCTAGCAAGAGAGAACGTTGAGCTCACCCTTGCCGCTGCGCTTGAAGCGACCGTACTGAACCGTGCTCCGCGCCAAGCTGCTGAAGATTTGGCTGCCTGGTCTTCTTGTATGGATCTGGTCAGCGATAACTCTTTTGCTGCGTATCGAAAATTGATCGACCATCCAGATCTGCCTTCTTACTTCTACGCCTCGACACCAGTAGAACAGCTCGGCGATATGTTCTTGGGATCGCGGCCCTCACGCCGGCCAGATGCTGCTGGCGGACTATCTAGTCTTCGCGCTATCCCATGGGTTTTTGGTTGGACTCAGTCCCGCCAGATCGTCCCCGGTTGGTTCGGTGTTGGCTCAGGCCTTAAAGTTGCGCGCGAATCAGGACGTAGCGATGTCCTCGCCCAGATGCTCCGTGAATGGCACTTCTTCCGCACCTTCATCTCCAATGTCGAGATGACGATGGCCAA
>CAIZGZ010000089.1 GCA_903932695.1 uncultured Actinomycetes bacterium
CCACCGCCCTTAGCAATGAAGAGGAAGTTGTATTCATCCTGGTGATCGCTATCTGAGTAGATCTCAATCTGGGCGGGCAAGTTATTGCCGGTGTTCTTCTCGTCCCAGGTGGTTACGGGCGCCATCTGCGAATATCGAAGATTAAGTTTTGTGTAAGCGTTATAGACACCTTGGGAGATGCTCACTTCATCTTTCTCGGATGTCAGGGTGTGTTGGCCCTTCTTGCCCATGACAAGCGCAGTGCCGGTATCTTGGCACATCGGTAGAACGCCACCAGCGGAGATATTTGCATTCTTTAAGAGGTCGAGTGCAACGAAGCGATCGTTAGGCGAGGCTTCGCTATCGGCCAAAATATTTGCGAGTTGTTGCAAGTGGGCCGGGCGAAGGAAGTGTGAGATGTCGTGGATCGCCTCTTCGGTGAGGCGTGTGATCGCTTCTGGGGCGACCTGAAGAAATTCAATTCCTTGTGCGGTGAAGGTAGAGACGCCTTCGGTAGAGACCAAGCGATATTCGGTCGTATCTTCACCAATTGGCAGTAGATCGCTGTAGTTGAACTCAGGCATCTGGTGACTCTTTCTCTCGCTTTGCGGCAGCAAATTCTGAGAGTTGGGCGGTGGCGCCATCGAGCCATTCCTGACAGATCGCAGCTAACTCTTCGCCGCGCTCCCAGAGCTTCATCGATTCGCCGAGCGTTGCCTTACCGCTCTCTAGTTCGCTGATTACCTCTGCCAAGGCATCGCGTGCCTCTTCATATGTCAGTTTCTTATCGGCCATAAGTAGAAATCTACTCGCCTTGGGTGGCGCCATTAACAGTGGCAGCCACCGTGCCCTTGGCCACACGAATTGCGAGTTTCTCGCCCGCCGTAACCTGGCCGGCATCCATCACCAACTCGCCGCCAGCTGTGAGAACAACTGCATAGCCACGATCGAGCGTGGCCTGCGGGGAGAGGGCGGTGAGATGAGCGGTCAAGGCATCGAGTTCGTCCTGTCGAGCGCTCACCATGAGCATCGGGTCACGAAATATTGGCCGAGAGAGGGCGTGGGCGAGTGAGGTGCGCTCGCGCTCGATCCGGTGGGCCAGTGTGCGCAACGCACGCTCCTGCATCTGCGCGATCTTGGCAAACTCTTCATGAGCATCGGGGACAACTTTTTTAGCAGCATCGGTCGGCGTTGATGCGCGAACATCGGCGACGAGGTCAAGGAGCGGTGAATCTTTCTCATGTCCGATCGCGCTGACGATCGGGGTCTGACATTCGCCGACCAAGCGAACCAGGCTCTCATCGCTAAATGGAAGGAGATCTTCAAAGGAGCCGCCTCCTCGAGTAATGATGATGACATCAACGTTTGGATCGGCCTCTAACTCTCGTAACGCTGCCGAGACTTCGACCACCGCCGCAGATCCTTGAACTGCAACTTCACGAATCGCAAAGGTGACGGATGGCCAACGTCGCTTCGCATTCTCTACAACATCTTTTTCGGCATCACTATTTCGACCGCAGATCAGCCCGACAACTTTTGGTAGAAAGGGGAGCGCTTGCTTACGCGAACTTGAAAAGAGACCTTCTGCTGCAAGAGTGTTTTTGAGAGCTTCGAGCCGGGCGAGCAGTTCGCCAAGCCCGACCTGTCGGATCTCCTTGAAACTCATCGAGAGCGAACCATTTTTTGAGTACCACGAAGCCTTGGCATTGATAATGACCCGGGCATTTTCGGAGAGCTCGCCAGCTGCGCTAAATGTGCTCTTGTGACACATGATGGAGAGACTCATATCCGCACTCGTATCGCGAAGGCGCATATAGACCATCGAACTTCCCGGTCTGACCTTTACCTCCGAGAGCTCGCCCTCGATCCAGACCGGGCCAAGGCGCGCGATGTATTCACCGATCGCCTCGGAGATGGTTCGGACTTGAAGCGGCTTCTCAGCGGAGTTCTCCAGCATGATCCTTATCCTAACTTTAGGTAGGCTTCTAGGTATGACGAAAAAGGTTCTGCTCGCCGCCCCACGTGGCTACTGCGCAGGTGTGGATCGTGCTGTTGTCACGGTAGAGAAAGCGCTCGATCTCTACGGCGCTCCGGTCTACGTCCGAAAGCAGATCGTCCATAACAAGCATGTCGTTGCCACTCTCGAGGCGCGCGGCGCGATCTTTGTCGATGAGACCGATGAAGTCCCAGAGGGTGCGCGTCTGATCTTCTCGGCTCATGGCGTCTCACCGGCGGTCCATGCAAGTGCAGCAGAGCGAAATCTCAAGACAATTGATGCGACCTGTCCGCTAGTCACAAAAGTTCACCACGAGGTAAAGCGCTTTGCGAGCGAGGATTACGACATCCTTCTTGTTGGTCACAAAGGACACGAAGAGGTCGAAGGAACAGCTGGCGAGGCACCCGCTAACGTCCATGTCATCGACACCATTGCCGATGTCGAGGGCATTCATGTGCGCGATGAGAAGAAGTTGATCTGGCTCTCACAAACAACGTTAAGCGTCGATGAAACTATTGCGACGGTTCGCCAACTCAAAGAGCGTTTCCCTGATTTGATTGATCCACCGAGTGATGACATCTGTTATGCAACTCAAAATCGCCAAGTAGCGATTAAAGAGATTGCACCACGAACTGAGTTGGTCATTGTGGTGGGATCGGTAAATTCTTCGAACTCGGTTCGGTTGGTTGAGGTAGCTAAGGAGTACGGCGCTAATAACGCCTATCTCATTGATTATGCTGCTGAGGCAAAGGATGAATGGCTTGAGGGTGTCACCACGGTTGGCGTTACAAGTGGTGCATCGGTGCCCGAGATTTTAGTGAAGGATTTATTGCTCTGGTTGGCCGAACGCGGATTTGGTGATGTTGAGACCGTTACTGCAACCGAAGAACATCTGCTCTTCGCTATTCCACCTGAGCTGCGTAAAGATCTACGCGCTGCGGGAAAGTGAGCGCTCGCGCCAAAAGTGGTAACCCCAACCGATAACGGTTGAGATCAATAGGTACGGTGCGCCTGCTCCTAGAGTTGTGACGAGATCTAACCCGAAACGCGCAATGTGTAACCCTGCGCCACCAACAGTCCCGATCAGGATCAGCGTTGAGATGAAGAAGGCGATGGGTGGATTGACCACGCTGGCAAAGGTTGTTCCGGTGCGACCGAGATAGAAGCCACCGAAGAGCGCACTCAGAATTGCGATTCCGGTAAATATTCCTACCTTGGTGATGGAGTACTCGAAGGTTTCGATCAGCAAGATGAAGAGAAATTGAAGAACTACAACGCCAGCATTTGTCAGGCCTCGCCCCTTAATGGGCTTAGGCAAGGTGCGACCATCGAGCGCATCTTTAGCAGAGTTCAGTACGTTACTCATTCTCATCCAATTCTAACGCTAATTCGATCTCTTCCCCTTCGATGAAATCCTCATCGGGTGAGCTCAATTTCGAGTGGAGTTGGCGCACGTTCTCAGAGAGTTCCGGGATTGCTTTGAGTGGCTTGCCAGCGACATCGAGTGCACGCATCTTCTTTGCGGCCGAGAGGACAGTGGTCTCCGCGGTCGGAATCAATTCGTTGTAGGCCTTCAGTGTGCTCTTGAGGCGTTCGCCAACGGTAAGAATTTTGTCGTGGAGCGAGGAGACATCTTTGAGGAACTTCGCTGCCAACTCCTGAATCTCTGCCGCATTAGTTGCAACGCGGTTACGGCTAAAGAGATAGCCGACGGTGCGCAGTAGCGCCATCATCGAGGTCGGAGTTGCGATCGTGACATTCTGTGCAAAGGCGCGCTCTAAGATCCCAGGATCAGATTTCAGGGCTTCGGTAAAGATTGATTCAACCGGCGCGTAGAGCACAACGAAATCAGGCGATGCACCGCGTTCGGCATATTTACGCTTCGAGAGCGCTTCGACATGTTTCATCAAATCTTTTGTATGCGCAGCGATCAACTCTTTGCGTTCGGCGGGATCTTCGGTCTCGAAGGCTTCGTAGAAACGTTCAAACGGAAATTTGGAGTCGATGTAGATAACAGAGCCACCAGGCATGTTGATGGTGATATCTGGAATCGCACCAGATTTTTCGGCATCCTCTGATTTTGCAGCAGAGCGTTGGCGCGTGAAGTGCTCGCCCTCGATCAGCCCCGCACCTTCAAGGAGTTGTTCAAGATGGGCCTCGCCGAATTTTCCGCGGGTCTGTGAGCTGGCAAGTGCACCGGCGATGGCGCGAGTTTGGTTGACGAGGTTCTCGTTGTGGGAGGCCATCTGAAGAATCTGACTCTTGATCTCGGCTTCTGCGCCAACGCGCCTTCTATCTGCATCGGCAGAGAGGCGACTTAGCTCCTCAACCCTAATCTTCATCGCATCGAGCTCTGCGGTGAGTTTGACTGCACCCTCGCTCTTGGCCCGTTCGGCCTCGAGCTGACTTCGATATTCGGTGACCAGAACCTTGTTATTGGCGAGCTCTGCTTGGAGTGCGGTGAGGAGTTCAGGCGATGGCGCACCGGATTGGCGGGTGCGAGAAATTGCCATACCCATCACGATTCCAAGCCCAATTCCGAGGAAAAGGCCGATCACGAGGGCGATAATTGCGGTTCCGGAGGCGTTCATGACCCTATGGTGGCATTAAGGACTGACAAAGCCCCGTAGGCTCTACTCCTCGTGAGCCTATCTATCGGAATCGTCGGACTGCCCAATGTGGGAAAGTCGACCCTTTTTAATGCCCTGACCAAGAACAATGTTCTGGCGGCCAACTATCCCTTCGCAACGATCGAACCCAATGTGGGCGTGGTCGGAGTTCCGGATGCTCGCCTAGCCAAGCTGGC
>CAIZGZ010000090.1 GCA_903932695.1 uncultured Actinomycetes bacterium
CTATGGGATCACTTCGTGACCCACAAGAATCTCGATTACCCAGGCGCCGATCGGTTGAGCAACGAAGAGTTATTACACCTCGATGTTGATGTGCTTATTCCGGCAGCACTCGCCGACTCGATCAACGAATCCACTGCTGCACAGGTGAAGGCGAAGATCGTTGTCGAAGGCGCAAATGGACCAACAACTCCAGGAGGAGATGCGATCTTGTACGACAAGGGAACTCTTGTGGTTCCAGATATCTTGGCTAACTCCGGCGGCGTTATCGTCTCCTACTTCGAATGGGTCCAAGATAAGCAGAATTATTTCTGGAGCGCCGATGAGGTCAAGACCAACCTATCTTCGATCATGATGAAGGCCTTTAAAGAAGTTGAGGAGACGGCGACTTCCAAGACGGTTACGTGGCGCGATGCTGCGCTGATGCTCGGTGTTGGACGAGTTGCCGAAGCCCACAAGCTTCGCGGTTTGTATCCATGATGCGTACCGCTTGGCGCCAAGCATGAATGCGCTTTTAACGGTCTCAGCTCTGACATTTGGTATCCAAGCCTTTGTCACGCTCTTTGTCGTATTAGACCCTATCGCCGCTATCCCAATCTTTCTCTCACTCGTCACACAGCAGAATCGGCGAGAGCGGATCAAGTTGGCCTGGCAAGGGGCAACCTCATCGCTCTTGATCATTGTGACCTTCGCATTCTTCGGTCAAGCAATTCTCGGCTACCTACATATCAATCTCTTTGCGCTGCAAGGTGCTGGCGGATTCCTGCTACTCCTGATGGCGATGGCGCTGTTAACGGGCAAGAGCACCGATGAAGTCGATTCGAAATCTAAAGTCAACATTGCGATGGTTCCCATCGGCACACCGATATTGGCCGGGCCTGGCGGAATAGTTACCACGATGCTCTACGTGCACTACACGCACTCGACCTCCACCAAGGTAGCCCTTGCGCTTGCGATTGTGGCGGTCCATATTGTGGTCGGACTAATTCTGATGTTCTCTACATCGATCATCGATCTCATTAAAGAATCTGGTATCACGCTCATCACTCGTGTTGCAGGATTACTTCTGGCGGCGATCGCGGTAAATATGATTGTTCAATCGATTAAGGGCTTCTTCGGCCTCTAACAGAGTGCTGTTGGGCGCTTTCGCGAGTTGATGACATAATCCTCACATGCATGAGTTCAACAAGGATGTCGAAGATCTAGCACACGAGATCCTCGATTACAGTCTCGATCGCCTCAAGCTCAATCCTCCACTGGACGGCCCTTCGACCCCTGAAGAGCTCTTCCACCAAGTCGGAAATACCATCACTCCACAAGGGCTCGGTGGTCACGAGACCTTAGAGATCTTTAAGAACGTCCTTGCACCCGCCTGTATCTCAACCGACCATCCTCGCTACCTTGCCTTTATCCCTTCGGCGCCGAGTGAATACGCAAACCTCTTCGACCTGGTCGTCGGCTCGACCGCGCTCTACGGTGGGTCATGGCTTGAAGGCTCCGGTGCTGTCTTTGCTGAGAATCAAGCGCTTCGCTGGATCGCCGACCTCGCTGGTCTTCCGGCAAGCGCAGGCGGCGTCTTTGTCCAAGGCGGAACCAACGGCAATCTTTCGGCGCTTGTTGCTGCGCGCGTCCATGCTCGCGAACAATTCCCAGAAGTTACCCGCTGGGTGGTTGCATGTTCACAAGAGGCCCATTCTTCCATTCAATCAGCCGCCGACATTATGGATGTATTAGTTCTTGAAGTTCCTGCCGATGACGGCGGTGTTCTCCGCGGTGATGCCGTTGGTAGTGCTATTGATTCTTATCATGAGGCAAATCCAACTCATCGTGTCTTCGCAGTAGTTGCCACCGCTGGCACCACCAATTTGGGAATCATTGATGATCTCACCACAGTTGGAGCGGCTGCGAAGTCGCGTGATATCTGGTTCCACGTCGATGGCGCATATGGATTAGCTGCGCTCTGTGCACCGAGTGTCCGATCTAAATTCAATGGCGTCGAGCTTGCAGATTCATTGATCGTTGACCCCCACAAGTGGCTCTTTGCACCATTTGATGCCTGTGCCCTGATCTACCGGAATCCAGCGATTGCAAAGAAGGCACATACTCAGCACGCCTCCTACCTTGATACGCTCGAGAATCCGAATGAATGGAATCCATCCGATTACGCCATTCATCTCACACGACGAGCGCGTGGCTTGCCGTTCTGGTTCTCGTTAGCCGCTAATGGCACAGATGAATATGCGCGCTCCATGGAACAGACGTTGACGATCGCCCAGCACGCCGCCACCCTCATCAAAGCCCACCCACAACTCAAACTTTTGATGGAGCCCGACCTCTCCGTTGTTGCCTTTACCCGCAACGGATGGACTCTCCCAGAATATGAAGCATGGAGCGATAAGTTACTCGAAGATCAGATCGGCTTTGTTGTACCGTCATCGCACAAAGGTAAGCCAATTTTGCGCTTTGCCATCGTCAACCCATGGACTACCGAGGCCGATATTGAAGCAATTTTGGAGACACTCAACTAACGAGAGTTTCTGCTTCTACCTCAGCGATCAAGCAGGTTGCGTGTTGGCGAGTATGTTCCGCCTTTTTTCTTCAGAGCGATTGCGCTCAGCGCTTCGAGTACAACTCGGTTGGCGAGCATCGCCGTGATATCTGACGAATCATAAGCCGGGGCAACTTCAACGACATCCATGCCCACAACTGGCAGCTCCAAACAGATTCGTCGCACCGCCTCGAGCAACTCGCGGCTGGTCATTCCGCCCGGCTCTGGCGTTCCGGTTCCTGGCGCCATGCCTGGGTCGACGACATCGATATCGACCGAAAGAAATACCCCGTCGCACTCGTCGGTCAAAATCGCAAAGGATTCATCCAGTACCGCAGTGAGACCTCGGTGATGAATCTCAGTCATCTCGTAAGAGCGCATGCCTTGCTCGCTCATCCAATCAAGTGTTGGATTATCTGGCCAGTACCCGCGTAGTCCGAGCTGCAAGAATCGATCGCCACGAACCGCACCAGAATCGATCAGCTGGCGCATCGGAGTTCCGTGTCCGATCAAAGATCCAAATTGAGTCTCTGCGGTATCGGCGTGAGCATCAAAGTGAACCATCGAAATTTTTCCCATACCGCGATGCTTTGCGATACCAGCAACATCTGCGGATGCGATTGAGTGGTCGCCGCCGAGAACAACAACAAATGCACCCGTACGAGAGATCTTCTCCGTAGCTTCCTCGAGGACTTTGAGCGAGGCGGCAAGATCGTGAGGCGGCATCATCAAATCGCCTGCGTCGACGACCTTCAACTCTTGCAACCCATCAGCACGCAACGCCATATGCGGACGTTCGCCATCATGAGGTAGGTAGTCGGTACCACGAATAGCTTGCGGACCAAATTTTGCGCCAGAGCGATATGTGGTTCCCGAATCAATCGGTGCGCCAACGATCACCACATCCGCGCCTTCATACGTTGCTGGGATCTCGAGATCGCAAGACTTTACGCCTAGAAAGGTAAAAGCCGGGCCATAAAGGTTGCCATAGTTGGTCATAGAGATAGGTTAGCCCATCTCTATTTGCCCAGTAAGATTGCGCAGTGATTGCTACCCAGAGTGTTGAACTACGTGCTGGGGCCAGACTCCTAGTTAAAGATGTCACCGTCCGCATTAACCACGGCGACCGAATCGGATTCGTTGGGCGTAACGGCGCCGGCAAGAGCACCCTCTGCAAAGTCCTCGCTGGCGAGGGTATGCCGGCTGGTGGCCAGGTCATTCGAACCGGCTCCATCGGATACCTCCCCCAAGATCCCCGTACCGGCGATCAAGACGAGACGGTCATCAATCGAATTCTCTCAGCGCGCGGTCTCGATCAGATCGTTACCCGCATGCGCAAGGCCGAAGAGGCCATCGCGGTTGCTGCCGAAGAAGGCGCAGATGCGCTCGAGTTGGCGATGGAGCGATATTCACGCGTTGATCAAGAGTTCAACGCAGCAGGTGGATACGGTGCATCCTCCGAAGCGGAGTCGATCGCGACCAACCTAGGCCTACCAGAACGAATTTTTGAAGATACCTTGGAAGGCCTTTCAGGCGGACAGCGGCGCCGAGTCGAGCTCGCCCGCTTGCTCTTTAGTGGCGCCGAAACACTTCTGCTCGATGAACCTACCAACCACTTGGATGCCGAATCGATCAATTGGCTCCGCGAATATCTCGGCAAATATTCTGGCGGTTTGGTGATCATTTCGCACGATGTGAATCTGATCGAGACCGTAGTCAATAAAGTTTTCTATATCGACGCCAACCGAAACTGTATCGACGTCTACAACATGGGCTGGAAGAAGTATCTTCAGCAGCGCGAAGATGACGAGCATCGTCGCAAGAAGGAACGCGCCAACGCAGAAAAGAAAGCCGCAATTTTGGCCAAGCAGGGTGAGAAGATGCGCGCAAAGGCATCGAAGGCGGTTGCCGCCCAAGGTATGTTGCGTCGTGCGGATGCACTTCTTGCTGGCCTAGAGGATGTTCGTAAATCCGACAAGGTTGCAAAGCTCCGCTTCCCTACCCCTGCCCCATGTGGCAAGACACCGTTGATGGCACATGGCCTCTCAAAATCTTATGGCTCACTCGAAATCTTCACCGATGTTGATCTTGCGATCGATCGTTCTTCGCGCGTGGTCATTCTTGGTCTCAACGGAGCTGGTAAAACCACTCTCCTCAAAATGCTTGCGGGTGTTTTAGAATCCGATACCGGTGCGATCGAACCTGGTCATGGTCTCAAAATTGGTTATTACGCTCAAGAGCACGAAATGCTCGACTTTGATCGAACCGTCCTTGAGAACATGCTCTCATCTGGTGAGAACATCGGCGAGCCCCAAGCCCGACAGGTACTGGGTTCATTCCTCTTCAGTGGTGACGATGTGCAGAAGCCGGTCGGCGTCTTAAGCGGTGGCGAACGAACTCGTTTGGCGCTGGCCACACTCGTTGTCGGAGCGGCTAACCTGCTACTGCTCGATGAGCCAACCAATAACCTTGATCCAGCCTCTCGCGATGAGATCCTCGCTGCACTGAGTGAATATCAGGGCGCAGTCGTCATGGTCACACACGATGATGGCGCAGTCCGCGCGCTTAAGCCAGAGCGTGTTCTCTTGCTGCCAGATGGCGATGAGGATCTCTGGAACGATGAGTACTTCGATCTGATCGCCCTCGAATAAGCCACGCTAGTTAAAAAAATACCCCCGAAATATCTCGGGGGTATTTCAAGTTTGGCTTGATTACGAGCGCAGGGCTACCGCAAGCTCGCGGAAATCTTCGACCAGCTTATCGATCTCGGCTTGGCCATGAGCCAAACTGATCAGCCACTGCTCATCGAGTCCCGGAGGCGTCACGATTCCACGGTTGAGCGACCAGAGCCATGCAAGCTCTGCAACTTTAAAGTCGGTCGCCTTGTAATCACGATAATTGCGCACTGGCGTGGTTGACCAAGTGATGCAACCCTTGACGCCAAATCCCACTGTGTGGGCAGGCAAGTTGTACTCCTCGATGATCTCGGTGATCCGATCGAGGGCCTGGTAATTGAGCGCCTCCGCCTTGCCGAGAGCTTCTGGCGTACAGATCTCATCCATCGCACGAACACCGGCCATAGCCAACGGGTTTGCGTTGAAGGTACCGAAGTGATCGAAGCGACCATCGGCTACCGCATCCATAATCTCTTTCTTTCCGCCAAAAGCGGCGAGTGGCAATCCGCCACCAATCGACTTAGCGAGCGTAATCAGATCAGGCTTTACGCCGATGCGATTCGCTGCGCCGTGTGGACCAGAGGTAAGACCAGTTTTGACCTCATCAAAGATCAAGATGATTCCGTACTCATCGCAGAGCGCACGAACTGCGGCAAGATAGCCAGCATCCGGAAGGACGATCGCAAGATTCTCCATGACCGGTTCCATAATGATGCAAGCAATCGTTGAGCCGTGCTCTTTAAATAGCTTCTCAAGTGCAGGAAGATTGTTAAATGGAACGACGTAGATCTCGCCAGCATTAGAGCCCGCCGGAATCACAGGTGTTGGAGCTTCTGGATCGCCTGCATATTCAAGCTTTGGTTTAGCCGAGACCGTCATTGGGTCATAGCTTCCGTGGTATCCACCTTCGAGCTTCACGAGGCCATCGCGGCCGGTATAGGCCTTGGCTAGGCGCGATGCGTACATGGTCGCCTCGGTACCAGAGTTGGCAAAACGGATCTGATCGATGCCAAAGCGCTTACACATGCGCTCTGCTGCATCTCGAGAGATCGGTGATGGGGTAACAAAGAGAGTTCCGGTCTCCAGCGCCTTCTTTGCCTCGGCAACAACGACCGGGTTGAGGTGGCCGGCGAGCATTGCGCCAAAGCCCATGGAGAGGTCGAGCAGCTTGCGACCATCCACATCGGTCATCCAGGCACCTTCGGCGCTGGCGATCGCGATGGGATATGGATCCCAGTGCTGGAAACTTGAGGGAACTCCGAGCGGCATTGTGGCCAGAGAGCGTTGGAACTCTTCGTTTGAGGCGAGCGTCCCAGTGGTAAAGCGCTTCCACTCTTGGGCGATGAGTTCTTCAACACGGGCCATATCGAGCGGCACGGGTGTTGTCGGTAATTTGCGGTAGGCCTGAGGTTCTAGATCCTGAGTTTTAAGGGTCTCGTTCATGCGGGTGTTACGAACATCGAGGGCTCCTGGCGGGCGCCAGGACACGATGACAATCTCCAAGTCTATTTTCGCTAGGAAAGATTGAACCTTCAACTTGCTAGGATTAAGTTATCAGATAGCCTTCTATAAATCACTTATAGCCGGCATTTCACTATCAAACACGCGTAAACGACTCTCCGAGAGGCTCTCCATGGCAAAAACAAAGAAGCATCACTGGGTTCCGGGTGATGAAGGACTCGATCCGAATCGCTGGATGGCGCTCGGGGTAATTGCAATCGCAACCGTCATGATCGTCCTCGATGCATCGATCATTAACTTGGCGCTACCTAGCGCACAAAAGGCGTTGCATATCTCCAACGCAAACCGCCAGTGGGTTGTCACTGCTTACTCACTGACATTCGGAAGCCTCCTTTTGCTCGGTGGTCGCATCGCCGACTATGTTGGTCGCAAAAAAGTATTTATCATCGGTCTGCTCGGCTTTGCACTCGCTTCCGCTATCGGTGGTTTTGCTACCAACCAAGGCGAGCTATTTGCAATGCGTGGTCTCCAAGGTGCATTCGGTGCGCTCCTCGCTCCCTCTTCGCTCTCACTCCTTAACGTCACCTTTACCGTTCCAAAAGAGCGCGCAAAAGCATTCGGCGTCTACGGTGGAATTTCTGGTGGCGGCGCAGCCATTGGCCTGATCATGGGCGGCTTGCTCACTCAATACGCTAACTGGCGCTGGTGCTTGTTCGTAAACGCACCTATCGCGCTTATTGCCGTCTTGCTCGCAATTCCTAATTTGCATGAATCCAAGGCAAAGGGCGATAACAAGTACGACGTACCAGGTGCGGTAACCGTCACAATTGGTCTGGTGAGCTTGGTCTATGGCTTTAGCCAGGCAGCCACAAATGGTTGGGCAAATATCCACACCTATCCATATTTCATTGGCGCACTTGTCTTTATCCTCGCCTTCTTTGCGCTCGAGGCTAAGCATTCTCACCCACTACTCCCAATGCGCGTCCTCACCGAACGCAATCGTGGTGGCTCCTATATCGGCTCACTTTTGGTCGGTGTCGGACTCTTTGCCATGTTCCTCTTCTTGAGTATCTATATGCAATCCTTCCTGCATTACTCACCAGTGCGTGCCGGTGTTGCCTTCCTGCCATTTACAGCAGGCATCATTGTGGGAGCAGGCATCGCCTCACAGCTCCTTCCTAAGATCGGACCTCGTCCGCTCATGGTCGTCGGCATGCTCCTCGCTACTGTCGGAATCCTGCTCTTCTCTCGCTTGACTCCAACTTCGAGCTACACCGGTGTGCTCCTTGCTCCGATGTTGATTATGAGCTTTGGTTGTGCGCTCTACTTCATCCCTAACGCCAGCACCGGTCTCCATAACTCCGGTGAGCACGATGCGGGTGTGGCCAGCGCCATGATCAATACCAGCCAGCAGATCGGTGGCTCACTCGGAGCAGCCCTGCTCAACACCATCGCGATCTCTTCAGCGGCGGCCTTTGCTAAGGGTCACTTCGTGAAATATGGCGCCCAGACAAATATCTACGCCCAGGTCCATGGCTTCACCACCACCTTCAAGTGGGGCGCCGTATTCCTCTTCGCCTGCGCAGTTATCTCTGCCTTGATGATTAACGTGGGTAAGGACTCCCTCGTTGAGCCAGAGGGTGGCGCGCTGATCTAGCAATTCCCCTCGCTTCGGCGAGCGAAAGACCCCTTAATGCGATAGATTTGTTCTTGCAAACGATTTGCAAGAACAAAAATGATCAAGCGTTAAGGGGTTTTTCCATGGGTACACCGGATTCAACCGCGGTAGGCAAGCGCTCCCGCAACCCCTTCGCCACACTCTCTCACGATGAGCGCAAGCGCTTAGGTGCAATGTTTGGCGTGATCTTCTTCTTGCTGATCGGCGGATTGCTCTTGATGTGGGCGGCGACTTCTGGCCACTACCGACTCGCTGATGGAAAACTCTTTGGTTGGGGTACCGGTTTTCTCGCTCTCACTCTTGGTATGCGTCATGCCTTTGATGCTGACCATATCTCAGCGATTGATAACACCACACGTAAGTTGATGTCCGAAGGACAACGTCCCATGGGCGTCGGCTTCTTCTTCTCGCTTGGCCATTCATCTGTGGTTACCTTCTTGGCGATTCTTCTGAACTTTGGCATCAAGGCCCTTGGTTCCCAGGTCAACAATCAAAATTCAGCGCTCCATCACTACACCGGACTTGTTGGTACAACCGTCTCCGGCACCTTCCTGCTCCTGATCGCGCTACTTAACCTGGTCGTCTTGTGGTCGGTTCTTAAAGTATTTCGTCAGATGCGTCAGGGCATGTACGACGAGAGTGAGCTCGAGAAGCATCTCGATTCTCGTGGATTTATGATGCGCTTCTTTGGCCCAATCGCTCGTCGCGTCGATAAGAGTTGGAAGATGTATCCGCTCGGCATTCTCTTTGGCTTAGGTTTTGATACCGCAACCGAGGTAGCACTGCTGGTTCTCGCGGGATCATCTGTCGTCGCAGGACTTCCTTGGTGGGCGATCTTGTCACTGCCTATGCTCTTTGCTGGTGGAATGAGTCTGCTCGATACTATCGATGGCTCTTTCATGAACTTTGCCTATGGTTGGGCATTCTCCAAGCCAGTCCGTAAGGTCTATTACAACATCGTCATCACCGGTTTGTCCGTCGTCGTTGCGCTCTTTATCGGTGGCATCGAAGTAGCCCAAGTCTTTGCGCAACAACTCAATCTCTCAGGCTTCTTCTGGGACTACGCCCTGGCATTTAATATCAATAAGGCTGGCTTCATTATCGTCGCTATGTTCGTCGTTATTTGGGGCGCTGCGCTTGCAATCTGGCGCTTTGGCAAGATTGAAAACCGTTGGCATAACCATGCCCACAAGGCCCAGATGGCGCGTGGTGAGGCGGAAGATCATGCCGCTGCCGGTGTTGAACTTGGCCCTATCAATGCGGGCTTTAAGATCGATTAAATACAATTAGTAAGTAGGTGCAATTTCACCTGATCCCCGCGGAGTTAAGACCGTGGGGATTACTTTTTTCTCAAACTCACCCTCGTCGCCATCGAGCCTTCTAAAGAGAAGTTCAGCAGCGCTCTC
>CAIZGZ010000091.1 GCA_903932695.1 uncultured Actinomycetes bacterium
GATCGATGTTCAAAATGGGGTGGTCGATTACGCCATAAATCGTGACGCTACCGTCAAGCGGATCAAAGAGTTAGTGGATCGCGCTCGAGCAGCGGCGATTGATGTGATCTGGGTTCAGCACTCCGAAGATGATATGCCGATCGATAGTGAGTATTGGCAGATTGTGCCCGAACTCAAACCTGCCAAGGGCGAACACATCATTCACAAGCTCTGGCGTAGCTCCTTCGAAGAGACCGATCTCGAAGAGGTGCTCGAAGAACTTAAGGTTGGACACCTGATTGTTACCGGGGCGCAAACCAATTACTGCGTACGTCATACCGTTCACGCTGCTATCGAACGTGGGCTTGATATCACTTTGGTCGAAGATGCGCACACGACTATGGATGAATCCTGGAATGGCCAACAGATTCCCGCTGAGCTGATTATTGCCGAACTCAACCGCTCGTGCTCACAGTATGAGTTGCCAGATAGCAACGTTGACGTAGCCCTGGCTGCGCAGGTGCGCTTCTAAGTGCAGACCAATTGGTATGTCATCACCGGAGGTCCTAGCTCGGGCAAGACGACGGTGGTGGAACTACTAGCAAAACAGGGTTATCACACCACCATCGAAGAGGCGCGGCACTACATCGATCTTCAGAATGCACTTGGTGTCAGCACTGAGGAAGCGAAAGAGAACGCTCGGGTATTTCAAGAGAACATTCTTACTCTGCAGATAGCGCTCGAAGCTGGGCTTGATCCCAACGAGACCATCTTCCTCGATCGTGCGATCCCCGATGACCTTGCCTACTTTCGGTATCTCGGGCTTGAGCCAGATCGCCGGTTAACACAAGCAAGCAGTTCTGCGCACTACAAGAAGGTCTTTCTACTCGATCTACTCCCATTGCATCATGACTATGCACGAACCGAAGATCTTGTTGCACAGCGAGCTATTCATGAGCTCATCTGCGATGTCTACGAAGCTCGCACTGAACCAGTTATTCGAGTTCCAGTTCTCTCACCCGAAGATCGGGTGAGCTTCATTCTCGAGAACCTTTAAATTATTCGATCTCGTAAATCTTTGATAACTCTGGGATAGTCGCTTTCCAGCCAAGCTCGCTATTTAGTTTTGCTGCAATAGCCTCTTGTGATTCGCGTTCGCCATGCACGATAAATGCTTGTGCTGGGTGATCAATGTGCGAGAGCCAACGGACAATCTCGCGTTGGTCGGCGTGTACCGAGAAACTCTGGACATCGGCAATCGTCGCTAAGACTGGCACCCAATTGCCGTGAATATGCAGTTTCTGCGCTCCTTGTTGGAGTTGTAATCCACGACTCCCCTTGGCCTGAAAACCCACCAGAATGATGGTGTTGGTTGGTTCTGGCAGCATGCTCTCGAGGTGATAGGTAACTCGCCCACCAGTAGCCATTCCGCTGGCCGAGACGATGATGGATTGCTCACTCATATCATTGAGTAGCTTTGACTCATCGACCGTTGTCATAATCCGAAACTTGCCCGGATCAAATGGATCTACTCCTTTAAATTGCGCGGCGATCTCGGGTTGAATATCGATTCGACCTTCTTCGATCGCTTCCTTGTAGTAGACCAAAACTTTCTCGGCCATGGGTGAATCGATATAGACCGGGATGCTCTTGACCAACCGTGCTTCAAAGAGTCGACGTAACTCGAAGAGAATCTCCTCGGTGCGATCCACCGCAAAAGCGGGGATCAAGATTGATCCGCCTCGCGCAATCGCTTGATTAAGCGCATCGGCAAAGTCGGTGATGGGTGTTTCGTGCTCGCGATCGCCATATGTTGATTCGGTCACGACAACATCAATTTTTACTGCTGGTGGCAGATCCGGTCCGCTCAAAAATGGGTGCGAGCCTCGACCTAAGTCACCGGTGAAGAGGAGAGTTTTCCCGCCAATCTCCAGCACAACAAAAGTTGCACCGAGAATATGACCTGATGCGTAGAAAGTGAGAAACACTTGAGGCAAGATCTCAATGCGCTGGTGGATCTCGACCGCCTTGAATTGCTTCATCGCACGCTCGACGTCAACTTCGTTGTATAGCGCGGCGGCATCGGCCATTGCTTTGAGTTGGGGTTCGGCATATTGCGCCTTTTGCATCTGCAAATGAGCAGAATCTCGTAGCACTACCTCCGCTATTACCTGGGTGTAATGCGTGCTGAAAACCGGGCCAGTAAATCCGTTCTTCACCAGCGCCGGAATATAGCCGCAATGATCAAGGTGCGCGTGGGTGAGAACCAATGCGTTGATCGAGCTCTCTTGAATCGGGAACTTTTCATCGTTATGAGCCGAGATCTCTGGTTCACCCTGGAACATTCCGCAATCGACGAGTACCCGCACGTCGCCATATGTAACGAGGAATCTACTTCCGGTTACGGTCTCTGCGGCGCCAAGAAATTGAATCGTTGGGTTACTCATGGCTCTACTCTATCTAGTTGGTTAACGCGCAACCCAGCCGCCATCGACGGGTAGAACTACGCCATTGATATACGAAGCATCGTCACTTGCAAGGAAGAGAATTGCCGCAGCCAACTCCTCAGGTTTTCCAATCACGCCAATATTGGCCATGTTTACTCCGAGCTCCTGCATGGTGGCAGCTCCACGTGGAGTGTGATGCGGATCCATGATGTTGGTAGCCACCGCACCTGGCGCCACTGCATTAGAGCGAATTCCGTGTGCTCCATACAGAGTCGCGATTGATTGCGATAATCCGGCGACGCCGTGTTTGCTGGTGACATAAGCAGATCCTGCGATTCCAGATTTAAATGATGCTGCGCTAGCAACCGTCACAATCGCTCCTGCCTTAGCTGGAAGCATTACTTGAAGCACAGCGCGGCTGAGTTTCATCACGGACTCTAAATTGACTCCAATGACTTTCTGCCAGAGTTCATCATCTAGTTCGGCTAGTGGAACAAAATCATCCATGATTCCTGCGTTGTTCACCAAGATATCAATCCGATTGCC
>CAIZGZ010000092.1 GCA_903932695.1 uncultured Actinomycetes bacterium
ATCTTAAATCGCTTAACAAAATCGAGAGCAGATGAGGTGTTATCGCGCGTCAGGACTCCGGCAAATTGCACACCAGCTGCGCTGTAACGTTGCGCGAAATCAGAGAGCAGCGGAGCCTCGGCACGGCATGGTGCACACCACGAAGCCCAAACATTGAGCACGGTCACCTTGTTGTAGGTAAGAGTGACGTTGCCACTGGCGAGCGTTGCACCACTGATCGCAGGAGCTGGTTTGCGATCTGCGGGTTGAAGAAAGACTGCTACGCCATTTCCTTCAACGAAAGCGGTTTGATTTGCCTTAGAGAGTCCACCTGTCGAACAGCCGGTCAGCAACAAGACGCTAGCGAGCGCAACCCCCAGATAGCGCTTCATTACTTTTTGCCTGACTTCTTTGGCGGCAAGAGGTGACCGGCTGGCTCGCTATAGCTCACGCCTTCAATTGCGCCCTCGTTATCTAAATGAAAACTTGTCACTGAGGCGAGTGTGCACTCGCGCTTGCGGGGATCATGCATCAATCGCCGATCCTCTACCGCTGAGCGAAGAATCCAGATAGGTAGTTGATGCGAGACCATGAAGGCATCCTTGCCAGCAGCTGCGTCACGTGCCGAGAAGAGCGATGCCAGCATCCGTTCAATCTGTTCTTCGTATGGCTCTCCCCATGATGGTTGCCATGGGCGAGTGAGGTAACGCCACATCTCAGGGTGGCGCAAGACGCCAGAGCCAAGTTCGAATTTCTTACCTTCAAAGATATTTGCCGCTTCGATCAGCTTCGGTTCGGTGATGATTTCGAGTTGATGGGTACGCACTAATGGCGTCGCCGTCTCTTGTGCTCTCTGAAGTGGTGAGGAGAGAACTGCTCCGACTTCAAATTGTTTTGACCAATCTGCGACGGTCGAAGCCATCTCTTGGCCGAGCTCAGATAGACGCCAACCCGGCTGGCGGCCGTAGAGAATATTCTCGGGATTGTGCACTTGGCCATGACGTAGAACGTGCACTGTTTGACCCATGGCTCCATCATAAAGCAGGTGTGGCGAGCCGGCTTCGCCAGAAAATCTGACTGCACCGGGACCGGGGATACAGCAAGTTCCCAGTCAGCTTTGGCTAGGCTAGAGATATGGCACCTACCCCCTCACCTCATGCAAGCGGTGAGCAGAGAGACGGTAAAAAGGTCGCCTTTTTCGACGTTGATAACACGCTGATGCGAGGTTCATCACTCTTCTTCCTCAGCCGAGGTATGTACCAGCGCGGATTTTTCACCAAGAAAGATATCTCCAACTTTATCGTTGCCAATCTGCGCTACCGACTCTCGGGCGTAGAGAACAAGGAAGAGATCGCCAAGGTTCAAGCCGCCGCCTGCGAGTTCTTCCGTGGCCATAAAGTCGATGAGATCGAGAAGATGGGCATTGAGGTCTACGACGAATATGTCTCCCCTGCGCTCTGGGCCGGAACGATCGCTATAGCCAACGAACATCTCGCTGCCGGAGAAGAAGTCTGGTTGGTGACCGCCACCCCAAAGGATTTGGCAGAGCTCATCGCCCAACGACTTGGATTTACTGGAGCGCTCGGTACAGTCGCCGAAACGAAAGATGGCATCTACACCGGCAAACTGATCGGTCAACTCTTGCATGGACCCAATAAGGCGGTTGCGGTCCGCGCCTTGGCGACAGAGCAAGGAATCGATCTCGACTCCTCATATGCATACTCCGATAGCCACCACGATATTCCACTCCTCGAAGCGGTCGGCAATCCACGCGCGATCAATCCAGATACCCTCCTTCAGGTCTACGCAACCGAGAAGGGTTGGGCGATCCATGACTTCCGTCGTGCCCGCGCAGTGAAGAAGTTCTTCGCCCCAGCGTTGAGTAAGACGCTCAAGGTGGCGATCCACCTCAATCCACGATCCTGGTCTAAGCGCAGCTCAACCAAGTAAGTAATCGGGTAATAGCTCGCCAGCTTATGGCGGTAATGTAAGCCAGTTATGTCCAATAGCCTCAGCGACGCATTGCGTAGCAAAAGTGATGAAGAGATCGTTGAACTCTTTCGAGTTCGCCCTGATCTCATCTCACCCGTGCCTACCGATATCGCTGCCCTAGCGGCTCGAGCAAACTCGATGCCGAGTGTGATGCGTGCTTGCGAAGCGCTCAACAAGTGGCAGTTTGATGTACTCACCGCAATCTGCACACTCCCAGAGCCAGCATCACTCATCGAAATATTGTCGATCACGAGCAAGGCCGCCAAAGCTACGGTGCTCGAGCTTGAATCGCGCGGCTTGATCTATCGCGATGGCGAACATTTTCGAGTGCCAAGTAGCGTAAGAAATTTGATCGGCGAAAATCCAGCGGGCCTCGGTCCACGATCACAGTCTGCAATCGATTTTGAACTTCTGGCGGATGCACCAAACGGCGCTAGAGAAGTACTTGAGCGAATGATGTGGGGACCGCCTAAAGGTCAGGTTGCTGACATCAAGAAAGTATCGGCACCGATCAAGTGGTTGCTTGAACATAAATTTCTCTTAGCTTTTGATTCACACACACTCCTACTACCTCGCGAAGTCGCAATGCATCTACGTGGTGGCCAACTCTTCAAATCCCTCGTTCCGGAGCAGCCTCCGCTGGTTGGTAAGGC
>CAIZGZ010000093.1 GCA_903932695.1 uncultured Actinomycetes bacterium
CAATTTCATATTTCTCTTCTGTGCAGCGGGATTTGCGGGCTTCGTAGATTCCGTTGCTGGGGGTGGGGGATTGGTGCAACTTCCAGCTCTTCTGATCGGTGCTTCGAATAAACCGATTCCGCTCATCCTCGGAACAAATAAGGTGCCATCGATATTTGGTACCTCAACCGCGGCCGTCTCGTATTTCAAGCGCGTTCGTCCCGACCTTCGCCTCACGGTGACGATGGCGCTACCAGCGCTACTCGGCTCGACGCTAGGCGCCCACTTAGCCTCACACTTTCCCACCGCGGTCTTTCACCCTCTGATCTTGGTGCTCTTAGTTCTGCTTGGTATTTACACCTGGCGCAAGCCAAGTTTGGGGATGCACGAATCACTTCGCTTTACCCATCGCACCAGACTGGTTGTGGTGGCTATCGCTGGTCTGTTCATCGGTTTTTATGATGGAATCTTCGGCCCTGGTACCGGAACAATCTTGGTCTTCCTGCTCGTAGCGCTGATCGGCTACGAATTCCTGAAGGCATCGGCTACCGCGAAGTTAGTCAATATCGCCACCAACTTAGGTGCGATCGTGACCTTTCAGATCTCGGGCCATATCTGGTGGAAGTTGGGGCTTGCTCTGGCAATCGCCAATGTCAGCGGCGCGCTGCTGGGTTCACGGCTGGCGTTGCGTGGCGGATCGCCATTAGTGCGCAAGGTCTTCCTGGTGGTCGTTGCAATTTTGGTTGCAAAGTTAAGTTATGATTGGGTCTTGTAAGAAACGTTACACATAACTTCATATCAACTACATAGGAGAAGGCCTGATGACAATTATTGAAGAGATCGCTGCGGCAATTACCGCGAGCATAGAAGCCACAGGTAATGTCCTAGAAGAGGTAACGCTCACCCCTGAAGGTTCGAGCAAGCTCCTCACCATCATCGTTGATAACGAAAACCACCTCAATCTCGACCAGATCACCGTTGTCACAAAGGCAATCTCGGAGATTCTCGATACTCTCGAAGCTCTCGGTGAGACGCCATTTACCTTAGAGGTAACCACACCTGGCCTGGATCGACCACTAACGCTGCCACGCCA
Organism: uncultured Actinomycetes bacterium; assembly: GCA_903932695.1. Taxonomy (GTDB): domain Bacteria; phylum Actinomycetota; class Actinomycetes; order Nanopelagicales; family Nanopelagicaceae; genus PALSA-747. The sequence continues at coordinate 1,073 of CAIZGZ010000093.1, forward strand.
TTGGAAGAAGAATCACGATCGTTTGGTTTCGGTCAGCTTAAAAGATGGCACCAAGGTCCTCGGTCGGATCGGTTCACTTACAGATACCGGCGTAATGGTCGATGATAGTTCGATTGATTTTGCAGATATTGAGCGCGCGATGATCGAGGTTGAATTCAAGAAGGTTGGTGCATAACCATGAGCGTTGATGTCGATGCGCTACTAGCGCTTACCGTCGAGAAGCAGATTCCACTCGAGAAGTTGATCAACACCATCGAGAACTTTGTGACTGAGGCTTATCTTGCTCTACCTGAAGCTATGCCAAAAGGCCGTTCGGTCTTAGATCGCGTGACCGGCGATATCTTGATTCACGTCCCTCAATTTAATGAAGAGGGTATCTACACCGAGACCATTACCCATATGCCCGAAGGCTTCGATAAGACCATCAAGCAGGTCGTGCGCAAGGCGCTCAAAGAGAAGATGCGTGCGCTCAAAGATGCCGATGTCGTCAATCAATTTGCGGGAAATGTCGGAGATATCATCTCGGGCATCGTTCTTCAGGGGCGAGACACCAGCGTGATCTACGTCGATTTAGGTGGCGCCGAAGGAAAGATTCCGGCAAACGAAGCGGTACCCACCGAGAGCTACAAACACGGTGATCGCATCAAGGCCTTTGTCGTCAATGTCGAACAAGGCGAGAAGGGTCCAGAGATTACGCTCTCGCGTACTCATCCACTCTTTGTGAAGAGCCTCTTCGCACTTGAAGTACCAGAATTGAAAGATGGTGTGGTCGAGATCGTCGGTGTCTCTCGTGAACCCGGCCAACGTTCCAAGGTCTCGGTCCGCGCAACCCGTTCTGGCGTCAGCCCAAAGGGCGCGTTGATCGGCCCCGGTGGCGCACGCTCTCAAGCCGTCATCAATGAACTCAATGGCGAGAAGATCGATATCGTCGATTACTCCGAGGATCCAGCGGTCTACGTTGCAAATGCGCTCGCTCCGGCTCGGGTCACCAGTGTTGAGATTGTCGATCTCGATGCTAAGTCGGCGAAGGTGATCGTTCCAGATTTCCAACTCTCGCTAGCGATCGGTAAAGATGGCCAGAACGCCAGACTCGCTGCGCGTCTGACCGGGTGGCGGATCGATATCCATCCAGATAATCCAGTCGAACGCTTGTTGAAGCCAAGTGAGATCGCCGCCAAAGAGGCACGGGATGCCGAGAAGGCGCGACTTGCCGAGGAGGCTGCGATAGCTGCCGCCGCTGAGACTGCCCGCATTTTGGCGGAACTGAGCGCCAAGGCGACCCCGGCTGGCGAGCAATTCGGCGCTGAGCCAACAGGCGAGTAGACTTCACCTCAATGGATCCCGTTCGCAGCTGTATCGCGTGCCGGGGCCAAGGAAATTGGAGAGATCTGCTCCACCTAGTACTACGTGATAACCGGGTAACCCCGGATCCGTCACATAGATTGGGCGGACGCGGAGCCTGGTTACATCCGAACTGTTTCGAAGTAGCCAAGAACCGCAGATCATTTCAACGGGCATTTAAGACCGGTGAAAATCTCGATCTCCACGAGTTAGAAAACTATTTAAGTAACCTACTTAATTCAGTTCATAAGGAGCAAAAATGAAGGCACACACACAATCATGAGCACCGCGCGCTCATGAGTAAGGCACTTATTTAGGCTTCCGCGAACGACGCAGGGGCCAGAAACGGAAAGGCAACTGTGGCAAAGGTCCGCGTTTACGAATTAGCAAAAGATTTAGGGTTAGAGAGCAAAGAACTCCTCGCAAAGTTACAAGAAGTAGGCGAGTTCGTACGTTCTGCATCCTCAACTATTGAAGCGCCAGTTGTGCGCAAGTTGATGGAGAAGTTCCCAGATATGAAGACAGCAGCTGAAGCTGCTTCTGCTGCGCCAAAGAAGCCAGCAGCAAAGAAGGCTGCGGCGAAGAAGGCCGAGCCAACACAAGAAGAGATTGATGCCGCGATCGCACAGCTCGATGAGAGCACTCGCAATCAACTAGGTATTAGCGCTGGCTCAACCGGTCCAGTTCCATCAGCTCCAAAGCCAGGTATTCCTGCCGCGCCACAAGCGCCAGAAGGCAGCGCAACTCCTGACGCACCGGCAGCTCCGTCAGTTCCAGGAGTTCCCTCTCCGACAGCTTTTGCAACACCACGTCCGCCGGCACCTCCTGCAACACCAGGATCACCAGCGATGCCTCGCCCACCACGTGCAGGCAACAACCCATTTAGCGCGCAGATCGGTGGTGCGATTCCTCGTCCACCAGCACAACGCCCACTTCGCCCAGGAGAGCGTCCGCCAATGGCAGGCAATCGTCCGGGTTCAGTTCGCCCAGGTTTCGCAGCACGACCACAAGGTGCAGGCGGCCCAGGCGCACGCCCAGGTTTCGCACCACGTCCAGGTGGAGCAGCTGGAGCAGGTGGCGGTTCGCCATATCGCTCGCCATCAGCAGCGCCATCAACCGGTCCATCTAACTTTGGCGGCAAGGGCCGCGGCGGAGGTCCACGCGGTAGCACCGCTGGTGCTTTCGGTAAGTCAGGCGGCAAGAAGGGCAAGTCACGTAAGAGCAAGAAGGCGTTACGTGAAGAGTTCGACAATATGGCGGCACCATCACTGGGTGGAGCAGTAGTTCCTCATGGTGATGGCAAGACAGTAATTCGCCTGCGTCGTGGCGCATCGCTTATGGATTTGGCCGAGAAGATCAATGCCGATCCAGCAGCGCTCGTCTCAGCGCTCTTCCATCTCGGTGAGATGGTGACGGCAACTCAATCTGTTGATGAAGATACCTTCACAATTCTCGGCGGCGAACTCCGCTTCATTATTGAAGTGGTGAGCCCAGAAGATGAGGATCGCGAACTTCTTGAAGAGTTCGATATCAATCTTGAGCAAGAGCTCGAAGATATCGATGATGCCGATCTCGTTGTGCGCTCGCCAATCGTCACCGTCATGGGTCACGTTGATCACGGTAAGACTCGTCTGCTCGATGCAATTCGCCAGACCGAAGTGATCAAATCTGAAGCTGGTGGAATTACTCAGCACATTGGTGCTTACCAGATTCACCATGATCACGAAGGCGTTAATCGCGCGATCACCTTTATCGATACCCCAGGTCACGAAGCCTTTACAGCTATGCGTGCTCGTGGTGCGAAGGTCACCGATATCGCGGTTCTCGTTGTCGCAGCCGATGATGGCGTCATGCCTCAGACCATCGAAGCGCTTAATCACGCACAAGCAGCAGATGTCCCTGTTGTTGTTGCAGTGAACAAGGTTGATAAAGAAGGCGCTAACCCAGACAAGGTTCGCCAGCAGTTGACCGAGTACAACTTGATCGCTGAAGAGTATGGCGGAACAACAATCTTCGTAAACGTCTCTGCTAAGTCTGGTGAAGGTATCGATCAATTGATCGACAGCATTCTCCTCACCGCAGATGCAGCCCTCGATCTACGCGCAGTTGCAGATGATGCAGCTCGTGGTGTGGCGATTGAAGCGAATCTCGATAAGGGCCGCGGTCCAGTTGCTACCGTCTTGGTACAACGCGGAACTCTCCATGTTGGTGACGCAATTGTCGCTGGTGGCGCATATGGTCGCGTCCGTGCCATGTTGGATGAGAACGGTGAGAACGTCACTGAGGCCGGACCATCACGTCCAGTCCAGGTTCTTGGTTTCACATCCGTGCCTGGCGCAGGTGATTCATTTATCGTCGCCGAAGATGACCGTACCGCTCGTCAGATCGCTGAGAAGCGTCAACTTGCGATGCGTAACGCACTTCTCGCTAAGACACGTAAGAAGGTCTCACTCGAAGACTTCATGGAGCAATCCAAGGTCAGCACCCTTAACCTCATCCTCAAGGGTGACGTATCTGGTTCTGTTGAAGCCCTCGAAGATGCCTTGCTCCAACTCGATGTCGGTAGCGAAGTTGATCTCCGCGTTATCCACCGTGGCGTAGGTGCAATCACTAAGAACGATGTGACCCTTGCATCTGCTTCTACCGCTGTCATCATCGGATTTAACGTCAAGCCAGAACCTCAGACCGCAATCTTCGCGGATCAAGAGGGTGTCGAAGTTCGCTTCTACACCGTCATCTACAACGCCATTGAAGAGATCGAAGCATCTCTCAAGGGCCTCTTGAAGCCAGAGTACGAGGAAGTCATCCTCGGAAATGCCGAAGTTCGCGATATCTTCAAATCTTCCAAGGTTGGAAATATCGCCGGTTGCTTGGTCCAAGATGGAGTTATCCGACGCAACGCCAAGGCTCGTACCTTGCGCAATGGCGTACTCGTTACCGATGGCCTCAGCATCGAATCGCTCCGTCGATTCAAGGATGATGCCACCGAAGTCAAGGATGGCTTCGAGTGCGGTATCGGGCTTGGTTCTTACAAGGAGCTCGAAGTTGGCGATGTCATTCAGACATACGAGATGCGTGAGAAGAAGCGCGCATAAATGGCCTCCAATCGCGCCCTCAAAGTCGCCGATCGCATTAAAGAAGTGATCGCGACAACGCTTGAGACTCGGGTTAAAGATCCGCGTCTGGGCTTTGTCACGATCACTGATGTGCGTGTCACCGGTGATCTACAACAAGCATCTGTCTTCTACACCGTACTGGGAGATGGCGATGCTCAATCTGGTACTGCTGCAGCGTTGGCATCCTCAAAAGGCCTGATCCGACGCGAAGTCGGAGCGGCGCTTGGATTGCGCATCACACCGACCATCGAATTCTTTGCTGATGGACTACAAGAATCCGCAAGTGCAATGAATGACCTGATCTCATCGGTGAAGGCTGCCGATGCAGAGCTCGCCAAACTTCGCGCCAATGCAAAACCGGTTGGCGAAGCCGATCCATACAAGTCGCACGAATAATCGGTAGCGCTCGGACATGGATGGTTTCTTACTCGTAGATAAAGCGGGTGGAATGACCAGCCATGATGTCGTGGCAAAGATCCGCCGCCGCCTTGGCACCAAGAAAGTTGGCCATGCCGGCACTCTTGATCCTATGGCAACCGGCGTATTGGTTCTTGGAATAGGTAACGCAACGAGATTGCTTCAATATGTTGTCGATGGCCAAAAGGCTTACCACGCGACTATTCGACTCGGCGCTGCGACCATCACCGATGATGTTGAGGGCGAGGTGGTCTTTACCGCCGAACCGACACTTCTTGCGGCCGCCACCGATGAAAAAATTCGTGCCACTCTGGCAACAATGGTGGGCGATATCTTGCAACGTCCGAGCTCGGTTTCGGCGATCAAAGTAGATGGAAAAACTGCGCATCAACGGGTTCGCGATGGCGAGGTCGTAGAACTTGCGGCCAGACCGGTTCACGTTGAAGAAATCGGTATTCATGCGATTACTCGCGGTGATGACTGGATAGAGATTGAGGTCTCGGTGCGGTGTTCTGCCGGGACATATATTCGCGCCATCGCTCGCGATCTGGGTGAAGCACTCGATGTTGGTGGACACCTCACGATGCTGCGACGCACCTTAGTCTCGCCCTTTGAACTCTCAGAATGTGCTCCGTGGGAGGATGCAGAACTCATCTCGACCGCCTCGGGAATCGCGAAGATACTTCCGACTCGAACACTCGATGCGGAAGAGCTCAACGAGATTTCATTCGGTCGGACTATTGATGCAAATGAGAGTGAGCGGGTTACCGCAGCGCTTACCCAAGCTGGGGAGTTTGCCGCACTTCTTGAAAATCGGGAATTGGGAAAGAAGAAATTCGCTACTCCAACTCTCGTTGCTGTGAAAGGATAAGGCTATGAGTACGAGCGCTACCTCGATCGCAATTGGTATCTTTGATGGCGTCCATGCTGGCCACCAAGAGATTTTGTCCGAAGCTGCGCGACATGGTGCAGTTACCGTTCTCACCTTCGATCCACACCCCACCTCAGTCTTCGCGCCAGAGCGCACGCCTAGCTCGCTCGTCTCGTTGCAAGATCGCATCGCACTTCTCAAAGAACACGGTGCAAGTGATGTTGTAGTTATCCCATTCACCAAAGAATTTGCAGCAAAGAGCCCGGATCAATTTATCGAAGAGATTTTGAAGGATAGATTGCACGCAACACACATCACCGTCGGGGCAAATTTCACTTTCGGCCATAAAGCTGCGGGTAATGCGCAGTACCTCATCGTGCACTCAGGTATTCCAGTAAGCGCAGTCCGACTCGAAGAGAACCGGGGAAGTGCGATCTCTTCCTCACGAATTCGTGCATTGGTCGTCGATGGCGATGTAGAGCGCGCTAACGAGCTACTGACTCGAAATTTCTATCTGCGCGGTCCGGTCGTTCATGGCGAGAAGCGTGGTCGTGAGATCGGTTATCCCACTGCAAATATCGGTTTAGCCGAGAACGCAACCATCCCCGCCGATGGTGTCTATGCCGGTTGGTTAAGCGTCGATGGCCAGCGCTGGCAGGCAGCGATCTCCATCGGAACTAACCCAACCTTCCCAGGTGTTCGTGGCCGCCAAGTTGAGGCCTATGCACTTGATCAGACCGGATTGGATCTCTACGACAAAGAGGCGAAATTGGAGTTTGGATTCCGGCTTCGCGATACCTTGAAGTTCGATGGGCTCGAACCACTTCTGGCGCAGATGAGTCAGGATTGCCAACTCGCCAAGCAGCTCACCTCCTTTTAGCCCCTGTTTACACGCCTTAAATGAGCGTGCTTTGCGGCCTCATCTGACCGGATTTCTCCCCCTAAACCCCCGCTGGTAGCCTTGGCCCTGCAAAACCTAAAGCGAGTAATTGCGCCTTCGTGATTCACACCGAGGCCCTCGTGACAGCACAAGGAGTGCCACATGGCTTTACAGCCTGCAGAGAAAAAAGAGATCATCGCAAAATATGGCGCTTCCGCCACTGACACAG
>CAIZGZ010000094.1 GCA_903932695.1 uncultured Actinomycetes bacterium
CCGCCAAAGCCTCCGCCTTGGGAGAATGGGTCGCCGCCTCGGTCATAGCGTGAGCGTTTTTCACCGTCACTCAAAACCTCATAGGCGGTCGTAATATCTTTAAATTTCTCGCCACTGGCCGGATCTGGATTTACATCCGGGTGAAACTCTCGAGCCAGCTTTCGGTAGGCCTTTTTAATCTCATCGGGTGATGCATCTCGGCTTACTCCTAGCGTCTGATAATGATCTGACATTATGAGTTACCTCCACCAAGAAATTGCCCTATGTATAACGCAACAGCGTTGACGGTTGCCATGGTCATTGCATAATCCATTCGCGTTGGACCAAGCACCCCAAGTGCGCCCACTGGCTGACCAGTAGATCCGTATTGAGTGGTCACAAGCGAAGTGGTCTGCAAATTCTTCTCCCCTTGCTCCGAGCCAATCCTGACCTGAACTTCGGTAGTCGCATTTGCGAGCAGGCGAAGTAAGACCACTTGCTCTTCGAGCGCCTCAAGCACTGGAAATATAGAGGCTGCGCTCTCCTGGCTATTGTTGCGAGCAAGGTTGGCGGTTCCAGCCAGCACCACTCGATCAGTCTCTGGATATTGAATGACCGCGACTTGATTTGTGAGTTGAGCTAAAACTTTAGCGGTACGCATCAGAAGATCATCGAGGTTATCTGCACTCGACATAAAAGTTTCAATCGCACGGCGCTCCGCTGTTGAGAGCGGCTTCACTTCGGCAATCTTGTCGACGAAGAGTCGGTAACCACTGTTGGTAGGTATGCGACCAGCACTGGTGTGAGGCTGGGTAATCAAACCCTGCTCTTCCAAGACCGCCATCTCGTTGCGAATCGTGGCAGGTGAGACGCCCAGGCTATGTTTTTCGGCGATGATTTTGGAGCCCACCGGCTCTTGGGTCGCGACATACTCATCCACAATGGCACGGAGGATTTCGAGTTGGCGTTCTTGCATGATTGTCACAATCTACTACAGGACGATTTCGCGCACGATTCGATCTGCAATGAGCCGTCCGGTTCGGGTCAGAACGACGCGACCCTGGCTCCAGCCAGATTCATCGAGATAACCCTGCGCAACATAATCCGACAGTCGAAGCACAACGTCTGATCCAAACGCAGCTGCCGAGATACCCTCGCGAAGGCGAATACGTAGCATCACCGATTCGCTCTGCTTCGCCGCTTCGGTGAGCAACTCCTCTTCTGCCATTGGATTACCGGTAGAAAGAATCCGCTCCTTGTATGCATTGGGATGTTTCACATTCCAAAATCGTCGACCATCAAGATGAGAATGAGCGCCAGGGCCAGCTCCCCACCAATTCGTGCCGAGCCAATACGCCATGTTATGTCGACTCTGACTTCCCGGTTTTGACCAATTGCTCAGTTCATACCAAGAGAATCCGGCGGCCTCAAAGCGTTCGTCAGCGAGTAGATATTTATCTGCGGTCTCGTCATCATCTGGCATTACGACCTCGCCACGTTTAACTTGTGCCCCTAACTTCGTACCTTGCTCGACAATTAAGGCATAGGCCGAGATATGTGTGATCGGAAGCGCGAGGGCAGTATCAAGCGTCTGACTCCAATCCTTGATCGACTCCCCCGGAGTTCCATAGATGAGATCGACGCTCACCTCATCAAAGCCAGCGCTGCGTGCCGCCAGAACCGAAGTAGTGACATTCTCTGGATTATGAGTGCGATCGAGTGCGGCTAGTACATGTGTTGCGGCCGATTGCATTCCAAATGAGATTCGATTAAATCCTGCGGCACGAAGCGCTTCGAGTTTCTGCGGCGTGACCGTGTCTGGGTTAGCCTCAATGGTGATTTCGGCATCTGAGGCAATCTCAAATCGATCTGAGATAGCAGTGATTACTCGGCCTAAGTCGCTGGGTTCCATGAGCGTAGGAGTTCCGCCGCCAAAGAAAATTGTAGGAACCTGAGTCGCCCGCGAAGTAGCCCGAGCTAGATCGATCTCGTGGATGAGGAGATCTATATACGAGCGTGAGACGCCAGAGAGATCGGATGAGATAGCCAATTCTGCCGGCGTATAGGTATTAAAGTCGCAGTATCCGCACCTGCGCACACAATATGGAACGTGTACGTAGAACGCTAAATCCGAACTCATTCTTTAGCTTTCGCTTTAGCCTTATCTATATCAGCATCGGTTGTGAGGGCAGCAACGAAGGCCTCTTGTGGAACTTCGACACGACCCACCATCTTCATGCGTTTCTTACCCTCTTTCTGCTTCTCGAGGAGTTTGCGCTTACGTGAAATATCGCCACCATAACATTTTGCAAGAACATCCTTGCGAATCGCGCGGATACTTTCGCGAGCGATGATTCGGCCACCGATCGCTGCCTGGATCGGAATTTCAAATTGTTGACGTGGGATAAGTTCGCGAAGTTTGCCGGTCATCATCGTTCCGTAGGCGTACGCCTTATCTTTGTGAACGATGGCGCTAAAGGCATCTACTTTCTCACCTTGAAGCAAGATATCAACTTTCACGAGATCCGCTTCGGCGACGCCGATTGGCTCGTAATCGAGCGAGGCATATCCGCGAGTACGAGACTTCAGTTGATCGAAGAAGTCGAAGACGATTTCGGCAAGCGGCAACGTGTAACGAATTTCTACACGATCTTCTGAGAGGTAATCCATTCCAAGCAGTACGCCACGACGCTCTTGGCAGAGTTCCATAATCGTTCCAATAAATTCAGATGGTGCGAGAACGGTGGCTCGAACGATCGGCTCTTCTACCTTCTCAATTTTGCCATCTGGATATTCAGATGGATTTGTCACAACCAACTCTTTACCGTCACCCGTTGTGACGTTATAGACCACGTTAGGAGCGGTTGAGATCAGTGAAAGATTAGATTCGCGCTCAAGGCGTTCGCGAACAATCTCCATGTGGAGCAGACCGAGGAAGCCGCATCGGAAACCAAATCCAAGCGCAGCAGAACTCTCTGGTTCGTAGACCAGCGCCGCATCGTTGAGCTGGAGTTTGTCGAGCGCTTCGCGAAGTAATGGAAAGTCAGCGCCGTCGAGTGGGAAGAGTCCAGAGAAGACCATTGGGCGTGGATCTTTATATCCTGCAAGTGCGAGCTTGGCAGGATTGTTATACATGGTGATGGTGTCACCTACCCGAGATTGGCGAACATCTTTCACACCTGTGATGACGTATCCAACTTCGCCTACACCGAGCCCCTTTGAGACAACCGGCTCTGGTGAGATCACGCCAACTTCGAGCGCTTCGTGACGCACGCCAGTGGAGAACATTTGAATCTGATCACGTGGCGTGAGTTTGCCATCGACGACGCGAACGTATGTGACCACTCCGCGATAACTGTCGTAGACCGAGTCAAAGATGAGTGCGCGAGTTGGGGCGTTGGCATCGCCGACTGGTGCCGGGATTTGAGCAACGATCTGGTCGAGCAGCTCAACCACACCGGCACCGGTCTTACCCGATACCCGCAAGACATCTTCTGGTTGACAGCCAATCAGTTTTGCTAGCTCCTCGGCAAATTTCTCGGGTTGAGCAGCCGGAAGATCAATTTTATTGAGTACTGGAATGATGGTCAGGTTGTTCTCCATCGCCAGATATAAGTTAGCGAGCGTCTGGGCTTCGATTCCTTGAGCACAATCCACGAGCAGCACTGCGCCTTCGCAGGCAGCAAGTGAGCGAGAGACCTCATACGTAAAGTCGACGTGACCTGGCGTATCGATCATGTTGAGGATGTACTCCTCGCCATCGATTCCAGACCGCCATGGCAGACGAACCGCCTGGGATTTGATGGTGATTCCGCGTTCGCGTTCAATATCCATTCGATCGAGATATTGGGCGCGCATGTTGCGCTGCTCTACGACTTCGGTGATGCCGAGCATGCGATCAGCGAGCGTTGATTTGCCGTGATCGATGTGAGCGATGATGCAGAAATTTCGAATCTGCGCAGGGTTGGTTGCAGCAGGTTGCGGCGCTTTAGCGAGTGGTATCGCTGGCATGTGGGTGCCTTGTTAACGGGCTAGATTATTTAGCAGAAATCTTGTTGGCAGCTTTTGCCATTGCAGACTTCTTGTTCGCAGCAGCGTTTGCATGGAGCACGCCCTTTGATACTGCAACATCAAGCGCCTTAGAAGCGGCCTTGAGCTCTGAAGCAGTTGTAGCAACGTCACCAGTCGCAGCAGCATCCTTGAAACGACGGATAGCAGTCTTGATCGATGAACGGACAGACTTGTTACGAGCCTGAGCCTTCTCATTGGTCTTGATGCGCTTGATCTGAGACTTAATGTTTGCCACTTATTTAACTCACTTCGTTTGGATTTCGGGCCAACCGCGGTAGCGGTGGGCAGAGGAGAAGGTTATCAGCCTCGTTGGGCAGCCTCAAACCGGTGGCTAGCCCCTACCCCGCGAAAGGGTAATAACCATCCGTTCGAGCGCATAGATGGGGTCGGCTGCGGCGCCTTTGATATCGGCATCAGCCTGTGCAAGCGTGGTCACCGCCCTCGCCAGGGAGGCTGGACTTTGATGGGCAAGCTGCCGACGCGCCTTATCGATCTGCCACGGCGGCAGCCCGAGAGAGCCCGCGAGTTCGAAGGATTTCACGCCCCGGGGCGCCCCAGAGACTTTGGCCAGGGTTCGGATGGAGCCGGCCAACGCGGTAATGATGAGAACCGGATCTACCCCAGTCTCAAGAGCTCGGCGTAGCGTGATCAGAGCTTGGTCGGTCTTGCCTTCAAGGACTGCGTCGGCGACATCAAACCCCGAGGTCTCAATCCGGCCTTGCTGAAACTTCTCAACATCGCTGACCGTGATGCTCTTCCCGCTCTGGGTATCTGCTGCAAGTTGAGAGCAGACTCCAGCGAGTTCGCGCATATCAGAGCCGAGTGCGTCAACAATCGCGGCGATGGCATCGCTATCAATCTTGCGGCCGAGCCGAGAAAATTCGCTGCGCACAAACTCGCTCTTATCGCCATCTTTCTTCAAACTCTCTACGGCGATCAGTGAAGGCTTAGCTTTCTTAATGCGCTCCAGCAGGGCCTTACCCTTAACGCCACCTTTATGCCAGAGCACCAGATGAACCTGTTCATCTTCGCTCTCAAGGTAGCTGGAGATCTCATCTTGTAACTCACTCGCTAAATCTTGAATCCCGCGAATTACCACGATTCGATCATCACCAAAGAGTGAAGGCGCAAGCGCATCGGTGATCGCACCGAGATCGATAGCATCGCCATCGAGCGTTGTTACTGTGGCACCAGCGCCATTGCTCAGAATCTGAGAGATAGCGCGATCGGCCAAAATCTCTTCTCCGCCTTGGATGAGTGTGAGCGCCATGTCGCTATCTTATGCGCAAGCTTCGCCCGACCTGCAGCGATATCAGGAGAATCGCTATTCCCGAGAGTCCAACCCCGGCTCCAGCCCAGCCTTTGGGCAAGGTCAGTGCGGGGAGATTGGCTCCGTAATGCGCAACGATCACGATCCACTGAGCAAAGAAACGTTGGGTAGTAAGCAAGAGATAGCCAACCTCCGGCCAGAGCGGTGCAAGCAGGGCGGCAATAAAACCAATAATTGTCAGCGGCGCGATGACTGGCTCGACCAGAATATTTGCGGGAAGCGCGGCACACGAGAATATGCCAGAAATCGCAATGGAGATGGGGATACAGAAGAGGTTTGCGGCAAGCGGAATAGCGAGCAACTCGGCGAGAGATTGAAATCGCACTCGTTTGGCGAGAATGTGTGCAAGCGGTCGCTGGCCGAGCAATATGCCACCTGTTGCCGCTACCGATAGTGCAAAGCCTGGGTCGGTAGCTTCGAATGGATCGAGGAAGATCAGAATGGCAATCGCACCTCCGAGTCCGGTCAACGCTGTGCCACGAACTCCTCGCGCTTGGCCGAGCATCATCACTCCCACCATGACGGTGGCACGAAGTACCGATGGTGAAGGTCGGACGAGAAAGATAAAACCGATCAATACGAAAGCATTAATCAAGAGTCGAATGCGTGCCCGTGGGATGAACCACTGCAACAACCACGAGAGAAAGGCTGCGAGGATGGCAAAGTTCTCTCCGCTCACTGCCGTTAAATGCGTGAGCCCAGTACGAAGCATCTCGTTTTTAAATTGAGGGCTCTCCAGAGATGTATCACCGAGAACTAAGCCGGGAAGAAGCGCTCCGGCTTGTGAGCCAAGGCGAAGACTGATCGATCTAAAGTCACCACGAAGCCCACCCGCCCATCTTCCGATCGTGCTCGCTCCATGCAGAAGTGAACACTGGCCACGAACAGCAAAAAGTGCTGCGACTCTTCGCTCAGTGCTCGAGTAGAAAACACCGTGACAACTCACCACCGAACCAGGCAGCCAGTGCACCTGCTCTGACGTAGTCAATCGCAACGGTAGATGCAAGGAGTAGCGCTGTCCACCTTGCGTCACCGAGATTGCACTCACCAGCGCCGTCGTCGATGCTGGTTTGATGTACCCGCCTTCATCCTTGGGTTGACCTAGCGCCGGATCCGAACGAATTGAAACTATGGCAACCACGCCTTTGTTGGAATCTAGTAGGGGCGTGATGAGAGTTTGGTCGAGCGCATGTAAGCGAATCGCCATTAACAGTCCACCTGTGATCATCGCCACCACGATCAAGAGCGCGACCGTACGGTGCCAGCCAAAGAGCCATACCCAAATCGGAGCCACGAGCACGAAATATTGCGAAGGCGCTAACCCAACCAGAGCTGCGCCGCTCCAGATCGCTAACCCGATAATCAGTAACCGTAGATCGCTCCGGGTCTGCACACCTTAGACGCGTACGAAATTCTTCAAGTTTGCATACTTGCTCTTGCCCATTCCGCTTACCTTGCTGAGATCGGTGATTGCGGCAAAGTTTCCGTGGGCTGTGCGGTAGGCAAGAATGCGAGCCGCCATCACTGCACCGACTCCAGGGAGTTGCTCGAATTGTGCAACCGTCGCGGTATTAATGTTGATTGTTCCCGAAGTGATTTTCCCGCCGCTCTTTCCACCGCCAGAACTCTTACCCGCTCTACCCGAACTGGTGATCTGAGTGATGATCGGTTGCCCCACAATCAATTGCTGACCATCGGTGAGGACTTCGGCGAGATTGATATCGGTTAACGAGACGCCTTTGAGGGCGTTGCCCGCTGCCGCAATTGCGGTGGCAGCACGCGATCCTTGCGGCAAGGTATAGATCCCAGGATGCGCCACCTTCCCCGCCACATCGACCACGATGGTCATAGGAAGTTCCGGAGTAGGAGAAGTTGTTGGATAGATAGGTGTGAGAGGTGTGCTCTTCCCGGATGAAGAGAGTGAGCCAGTCGTTGATGCTACAGCGCTGCCACGAGAGAGCGAGAAGAAGAGCGCTCCCACGGCAATTGCACCGGCTAGGGCGAGATAGATCACGCGCCGCTGTGATGGGGTGAAGGTCGGAAGTTCAAACATCCGATGAGGCTATCCATCAGAGCGGCGGTGAATTACTCGGTTACGCGCCGCTCTGTGGATTAGAGAACGATGTTGACGAGCTTGGGTGCTCGAACAATGACCTTCTTAATATCTGCACCAGCTATCTCAGCTGCAATAGCTGGGGTTGCGAGTGCGAGCTGCTCTAGTTCACCCTCACTAATATCTGGTGAAACTTCGATGCGCTCTTTGATCTTGCCGTTGATCTGCAGCACGACCGTGACCGAATCCTCTTCAAGCAGCGCTGGGTCGATGGTCGGCCATCCCGCTAACGCAATCGCTGGCTCATGACCTAAACGTTGCCACATATCCTCAGCGGTATACGGCGCGATCAAAGAGAGCGCGATCGCAATCGCTTCTGCTGCTTCACGAACTGCGGGGTCAGCACCACCGCAACCTGAATCGATCGCCTTACGAGTGACGTTCACGAGTTCCATGATGCGCGCCACAGCAACGTTGAAGCGGAAGGTTTCAACCGCAAAAGCGATGTCATGCATGCTCTTCGCGGTTGCTTTACGGAGCGCAAGATCACCGCTTGTAAAGTCAACGCCAGCTTGGCTTGTGACATCACCAGAGATGCGCCAGGCTCGGTTAAGAAATTTAAATGAGGCGGCTGGTGAGACATCCGCCCAATCAATGTCATCTTCGGGTGGGCCAGCAAAGACCATGGAGAGACGAATTGCATCCACGCCATGCTCGGCTAACTCATCCGACAATTTCACCAAGTTGCCGCGCGACTTCGACATCGCCGAGCCATCCATCTGAACCATGCCTTGATTAAGCAATCTGGTGAATGGTTCAACGAAATCGAGATGACCAAGATCGTGCAATACCTTGGTGAAAAAGCGTGAGTAGAGCAGATGCAAGATCGCGTGAGTAACGCCGCCGACATATTGGTCTACCGGAAGCCAGGTCTTGACCGCTTCTTGGTCGAAGGGGCGATCGTCAAAGCCCACACTGGTGTAGCGCAAGAAATACCACGAAGAATCAAAGAAGGTATCCATCGTGTCGGCATCGCGTTTGGCGGCTGCGCCACAGGTAGGACACGTGACGTTGACCCACTCCTCGGCTGCGCCCAGTGGTGACGAGCCCTTCGGCTTGAGATCGAGTCCGCTGGCATCTGGCAATCTGACCGGAAGTTGATCTTGAGGAACCGGTACTTCACCGCACTTTTCACAGTGAATGATGGGAATAGGTGTGCCCCAATAACGTTGCCGTGAGATCAGCCAATCACGAAGACGATAATTCTTAGCACTCTTGCCAAGGCCCTTTGCCTCAAGCTCTGCGGTAATCGCAGCTATTGCTTCATCTTTGGTGAGGTCGTTGAGAGAGCCCGAGTTAATCAAAGTGCCG
>CAIZGZ010000095.1 GCA_903932695.1 uncultured Actinomycetes bacterium
AAGGAGATGTCCGAGTGGCTCGTCGCTCGCAATTTCCCGTACCGCGATAGCACCGAAAAGGCATACTCCACCGATGCAAATATTCTTGGTGCAACCCATGAGGCCAAGAACCTAGAAGAGCTTGATGCATCGATCGAGATCGTTGATCCGATTATGGGCGTGAAGTTCTGGGATCAATCAGTAGTGATCAACTCAGAAGATGTCACCATCGAATTTTCACAAGGCCGCCCGGTCTCGATCAACGGAAAAACCTTTGCCGACTCAGTTGGTTTAATGCAAGAGGCGAATGCCATTGGTGGTCGCCACGGTCTTGGTATGGCTGACCAAATCGAGAATCGCATTATCGAAGCAAAGTCGCGCGGAATTTACGAAGCTCCTGGAATGGCGCTGCTCTTCATTGCTTACGAACGTTTAATCAGTGCGATTCACAATGAAGACACAGTCGCTAACTATCACGCAGAGGGCCGCCGCCTAGGTCGCTTGCTCTACGAAGGTCGTTGGTTTGATCCGCAAGCTCTCATGCTCCGCGAATCTTTGACTCGCTGGGTGGCATCTGCCGTTACCGGTAGCGTCACCATTCGTTTGCGTCGCGGCGATGACTTCTCGATCATGAATACAACTGGCCCAGCGCTCTCTTATCACCCAGAGAAGCTCTCGATGGAGCGCACCGAAGATGCGGCATTTGGGCCAACCGATCGCATCGGCCAACTCACAATGCGCAATCTTGATATCGCTGATACCCGCGCCAAGCTCGAGCTCTATACGAAGCAGGGCCAACTCGGTAGCAGTGACTTCAAACTTATTGCTGAATTAGATTAGGCGTTTACCGAAGTCATATCCGGATAACGTTCACCGGAAGTAATTCCAATGGGTGCAACCTTATCGAGTGCGGTGAAATCAGCATCACTCAATTCAATTTCGAGCGATGTCAAATTCTCCTCTAATCGCGAAATTTTTCGCGTTCCTGGAATAGGGGCAACATTATTGCCTTGCGCCAGGACCCAAGCGAGTGCGAGTTGAGCAGCCGTAACGCCCTTAGCGGCGGCAATCTCCTTAACAGCGCGGACGATTGCAAAATTTGCATCGAAGTTCTCGCCTTGAAAGCGAGGATAGGTGCGACGTCGATCATCGGCTGCTAGATCATCGAGCGAGGTGATTGCACCAGTTAAGAAACCACGACCTAATGGCGAGTAAGGAACAAATCCAATTCCTAGTTCGCGAGTTACATCAAGTACTCCGTTGTTTTCAACGTCTCTCGTCCACAGTGACCATTCTGTCTGGACGGCGGTTACGGGATGTACTGCGTTTGCTTTACGAATTGTGGCCGCTGAGGCCTCAGAGATTCCGAGATAGCGGACCTTTCCCGAAGTGACGAGCTCTTGCATGGCTCCCCATGTCTCTTCAATCGGCGTATTGCGATCAACACGATGTTGGTAATAGAGATCAATGTATTCAACACCAAGGCGTTGCAGTGATGCATCGCATGCTGCCTTCACATACTCTGGGCGACCATTTATGCCTTTCCATGATCCATCAGAACCTCTTTCGTTACCGAATTTAGTTGCTAGTACCACCTGGTCGCGCTTGCCGTGAATTGCCTTGCCAACCAAAACTTCATTGGTAAACGGACCGTACATGTCAGCAGTGTCAATGAAGGTGCCGCCAAGTTCAAGGAAGCGATGGATTGTTGCAATCGATGAATCCTCATCTCCTGGTCCGTAAAATTCAGACATTCCCATACAGCCCAAGCCAAGTGCGGAGACTTTCAAATCTCTTAATTGTCGAGTCTTCATTTATTTATCATTCTCTCTGTTGGTGTGTTTCGGTAATTGATGAGTTCGTGACTTTGAGAAGTATTCCCAGAGCGTGAGTGTCACGAGGATAAGCGAGAAGCCAAAGAGCAGATCTTCAATTGGAGCTCCGGCTAATCGCTTTCCGATGATCTGGCTAGACGAGTAGATCACGATATTTTTAGAGGTAAGCCACCAGTTGGTGATGAGCTGAAACGGAAGAATCAGCAGATACGTTAACCAGAAAATTCCACGGGTAATCATCTGAGTTCGAACGATAAAGAGATCGGTAATGACTGCAAGCAAGATTGCATCGAGGGCGATATCTGAATAAATCATCGCTCCACCTTCTCGCTACCCCAACCGGTTAAGCGGAGCAAGGTCTTGTAGGAGATGATCGTTACCAACGGAACTAAGATGAAAAAGAGCACTTCTTCGATGGGAAGATCGCCAAATAATTTGAATCCGAGGATCTGTGCGTCATCAAAACCCCAACTTTTACGGCCTACCGCCCAGAGATCCCAGACGCCGTAGACCAAGAGAATGATTGCGTCCGTGTAGAGAAATGCGCGCCAGGCCTTCATAATCTTTATCCGGAATGCAAAGTTGACCCCAAGAGCGCAGATGGCGATAAAGATGAGGACAAATGCGTAGTTCAGGTGCCGCACTTTTCACCCCCAAGTTGCTCGAACTGCAATAACCTTATTCTATGAACGCCACCTTGTCTCAGGTCTATGGCTTGGTAGAACGTTTCTCGCGCAACGCCGCAGGCTTGGCGATCATCGCGATAGTTGCGCTTCGAATTTTTGGCTATCAAATCCCGATCAGTGCTCAAATTGTGATTGCCCTTAGCGCGCTTCTGATCGGAATCCCACATGGCGCAATTGACCACCTTATTGCGCTACCGAAAGATCCACGTGCGCGATTTATTCTCTACATCGTCATTTACACCGCTGTTGCAATCTTGGCGGGTTGGGGCATCGCAACGTGGAATCGATATGGCTTTATTGCAATTGTTCTCTTGAGCGCAACGCATTTCGGATTCGGCGATGCCTCGTTTGCGAATGAATGGCGAGATGCCCAAGGAAGCCCGCGATACTCGCGGTTAGTGGAAATCTCCTACGCCTTGCCTGCCGGTCTGCTTCCAGTCATTCTTCCGCTCACCGATTCACGGGCGCTGAGCGCACTCAACCGGATCAATCCAGCACTTGCTGATTGGTCGGGCACCCAGACCCAGCTGCTTCGAAATCTCGTACTCGCAATTACAGTCGTCGCCCTGGTCGTGATGGTGGTTTCTGATTCGTGGCAGCTCTTCACCGATCTACTTTTACTCGCCGTGCTCTCGTTGAGTGCACCGCCATTGATCGCCTTTGCGCTCTACTTTGGGTGCTGGCACGCGGTTCGCCACACTGCGCGATTAGTGGCAAAACTCCCAAGTGCGCAGCAACAAGTTTCCCAAGGCTCTGTACGCGGAGCGCTCTGGGCGGCAATTCGACCCGGCCTCTATGCAGTAGCGGGAGTCTTGGCGTTGGCGGTTGGGTTGCTGGTGCTCAACCCAGCCCACTTTGGCTCCAGTCTGCTCTGGTCGAGTTTGGTGATTGTCTGGGCCTTGACCGTCCCGCACATGGCGACCACCGCTAGGTTTGATCTGCGCTCCTTGCGGGCCTGACCCCAGCCCGAGTCGCCCCGTGTGAGTTTTATAACATTCCGATAACGATCCGTGAACTCTCCACTTTCGACCTGCGCTCAGGGAACTTTAAGAGAACACTGCTCCTTAACCGGGATAGCCAAGCAACCTTGTCTAGCTCCTCCCGTTCATCACTAATTGGAATAGAAAAGGAAACTGAATGTTGCAGCTTTCTAACGGCCAATGGAGCTCGTTGTACAACGTCTTCTCTTTCGGTCTCATCTCAATGTTGGCATGCACGGTCTACACCCTCGTCTGCCAGTCACGTGTTCTACCTAAGTACCGCGCCGCACTTGTCATGTCTTCAATGGTGACATTTATCGCTGGCTATCACTATTTCCGTATCTTCAACTCATTTAACGATGCTTCAAAGGCAAATGCAGTTGCAGTTGGTACGCAACAAGGTTCATTCAACGAGGCATATCGCTATGTTGACTGGATTTTGACAGTACCTCTACTTCTCGTAGAAGTAATCGCTGTACTTGGCCTCGCCAAGGAAGCATCAAAGTCACTCATTGGTCGTTTGGTCCCTGCATCAGCAGCGATGATCATCCTCGGATACCCAGGTGAGATTTCATCACACAACGGCACAAAGGTCGTGTTCGGTATCCTCTCAACCATTCCATTCCTCTACATCCTCTATGTACTCTTCGTAGAGCTCACCAAGTCACTCGATCGTCAGCCAGAGGGCGTTGCAGCAACAGTCAGCCGCTTGCGTCTGCTCTTGATCGCAACATGGGGTGTCTACCCAATCTCATACTTGATCCCAATCTTGGTCAAGAACCCATCAATGAACCAGATGGCATACCTCTTCACAGATCGTCAGATCGGTTACACAATCGCAGACGTGCTCGCAAAGTGCGTATTCGGTCTCACCATCTTCAAGATCGCACGTATGAAGTCTGTTGCAGAAGGAATGGCAGACTCACACTAAGTAACTCCAGCAATACGACATATCTCAATAGCAGGGGTGCGAAAGCACCCCTGCTATTCTCGTTCTATGAACAATTACCGGATGTGGGCCTATTCCATGGTCGCCCTTGGCTTCATCAATTGGGATTACCAGCGCTCCAACGCTCACTCGGCTCGCAATAGCTTTTTCATCATCGTGCCCGGCCTAGTTCTCCTGGCCCTCACCTTCTGGCCTAAGGCCAAGCCAGTGCTCGAGCAACGCCCAACCCGGCTCGTTTGGGGCCTGATCGGCGCAGTAGCGATCATCTTCGCCTTCACAAATAAGTAACCTTCGCAATTACTTGCGAACTACTTGCAGTAGAGAAATAGGGGCGAGAACTTTCTAGGAGTTGCTGCTAATTTCTGCAATATGAAAATCTACGACAACATCTCACAAGTATTTGGAAACACCCCACTTGTAAAGATTCAACGCCTGTTTGGCAACACAAAAGCAATTGTTGTTGGAAAGCTTGAGTTTTATAACCCAACTGCCTCTGTTAAAGATCGCCTTGCAGTAGCGATGGTCGATGATGCAGAGAAGAGCGGTGCACTGAAGCCAGGCGGAACAATTGTTGAAGCGACATCTGGTAACACTGGTATCGCACTCGCTTCAGTAGGTGCTGCTCGTGGATATAAAGTCATTTTGACCATGCCAGATTCAATGTCGAAGGAACGTCGTGCGCTACTTCGCGCACTCGGCGCAAAGCTCGTTCTGACTCCAGCTGCCCAAGGAATGCGTGGCGCTGTCGAAGAGTCCGAGCGAATTGGTGCAGAAGAAGGCGGAGTACTCGTTCGCCAATTTGAAAACCAGGCCGGTCCAGCGATTCACAAGGCAACAACCGCAGAAGAAATTTGGAACGACACCGATGGCCAGGTTGCCGCTGTAGTCATGGGCATTGGAACTGGCGGAACTATCACTGGTGTTGGTCAGGCGCTCAAGGCGAAGAATCCTGCAATTAAGATCTTTGCGGTACAGCCTGCAGCTTCACCAATCCTTACGGGTGGTTCACCAGCAGGTCACCCACTTCAGGGAATTGGTCCAAACTTCGTGCCACCAGTCCTTGATACAACAATTTATGACGAGGTTCTCTCAGCACCCAACGAAGAGTCGCTCACCTTTGCAAAGCGTGCTGGTCAAGAAGAAGGAATTCTTGCTGGTATCTCTTCTGGCGCAGCGCTTTGGGGAGCAGCTCAGATTGCTGATCGCCCAGAATTTGCGGGCAAGATCATCGTCGTTGTGATGGCCTCATTTGGTGAGCGTTATCTCTCTACTCCGCTCTATAAGGAGTTCATTGACGAGCCTGTTGCTCCGTCAATCTAATGACACTGCTTCTCTGTGATCACTATGTTTAAGCGAATTCGCGAAGATCTCGATGCAGTGATGCTTCGGGATCCCGCTGCGCGCAATCGGTTTGAGGTATTTATCTCCTACCCAGGCGTCCATGCGTTATGGGCTCATCGCCTTGAGAACTGGTTCTGGCGCCACAATTTCAAGCTCATTGCGCGACTGCTCGCGAGCCACACCCGACACAAGACCGGCATTGAGATCCACCCCGGTGCAACAATCGGAGACCGGGTTGTGATTGATCACGGCATGGGGGTTGTCATCGGCGAAACGGCAATTGTCGGCAACGATGTCACCATCTTTCACGGCGTCACGCTCGGTGGTCGCACCGCTGCAAAGGGAAAGCGCCACCCGACAATTGAGAACAATGTCCTGCTCGGCGCAGGTGCAAAGATTCTAGGAAATATCACGATCGGCGCTGGAAGTACGATCGGTGCGAATCAAGTGGTTTCGCGTTCGGTCTCTAAGAACACCGAATTGGAATTTCACATCTAAGATTGAGGCATGAAAGCCAGGCTGCATGCGATCGCGCAACAATTTATCGATCGCTGGTACTGGATTCAGCAAGTTGTCGTTACCGCTTTAGCTGCAGCGATTTCATGGCAAGTGGGAGATCTCGCACTCAAAAATGGTGGGGTAGTAGCGGCAATCGTCGCAACCCTCACCGTCCGATCTTCGCTCCATAAATCAACGCGCGAAGGCCTCGGACAGGTGGTCGGATCAAGCGTTGGTGCTGGTGCGGCCCTGATTGCACTTCACTTCTTTGGTCTAGGAATTATTACGGTTGCGCTGACCGTATTGATCTCACTTACCGCGGCTCGAGTTTTACACCTTGGTGAAGTCGCTGCAATTAACGTGCCGGTGACTGCGCTGATTGTTATCGGCCCTGGTTTGAGTCAGACCAATGCAGCGAACCGTCTCATCTCAACCCTCATTGGTGCGGCTATTGCGATTGTTGCCTCCATCTTCGCGCACCCTAAGACACCAGCAGGACGCAGCATTGATCGCATCAGTTCGCTGACCGATCGATGCGCGATGCTCAACTCCCAGATGGCCGAGGGAGTCGCCGATCATTATTCACAAGAGCGAGCCGGTCGCTGGTTAGCGCGCACCCGTCTGCTTGCAGAAGAGATTCCAAGTATCCGCAACCAAGCCCTCGAGGCACGGGTCTTTGCCAAATGGTTGCCTGTTGTTCGTAGTGAGAATGCCGAGCGCCTTTATCTTCGCGGCGTCGCCCTCGAACACATCATCATTCAGACCCGCGCGATCTCGCGTGCGCTCTTTGATATCAGGCTGAGTGGTGGGGTGAGTGAGCAGATTAATCAGGAGATCGCCCATCTCTTATCGACCTTGAGTTTTGCGCTCTCGGTGAGTGCAGAAGATTTTCGGTTTGATCCGTATTCGGGAAGCAAAGAGCCGATCACTTCGGAGATTCGGTTGAGCGCTGAGTCTTCTGCCTCGCTCATTATGAGTGAGTCCTCCGAACTCGCACAGGGTCAGCTGGCACGTCTGATGACCGTCGTCTCTAGTGCTGTGATAATTGCTGATTCGCTTGATCAGATATCGCCTGCGATTGCGAACGTTCCAACCCCCGAGGGACCGGCGTCAGCGCACGTTCTTGCTAAATCACCGATCGATCAAGCCAAGGTCTGGCAACAACGTCTCTATCAACTCTTGCCCGAACGCATTCAGCGCTATCTCGAGAAGTAACATTCAGCGCTTAGTTTGATGCGGTAGCGCTATCGGTTGCGGTAGGCGATGGTGATGCCGATGCTCTCGGAGTAAAGGTCGGCCATTTCAGCCACTGAACAATTGCTGGGACCTCATTTGCGACATAGATATAACTATGGCCACCGGGTAGCTCACTCGTGGAGTAGCTCGCCTTTACCTTCTTTAATTTTGCCGCCCAGGCCGCAGTCTGACCATGAATGAGTGGTGTGTAATCTTGATTCGACTCACTCACAAACCAGCGAGATTGATTTGCGGTACTCAAGAAATTACCTGGAGTTTGATAGGCAACCTTTGCTTGATGCGTGAGGCTTCCACCAAAGGCATTAGTGAGATCGTCTGTCACAAAATATCCCGCCATGGTGATGATCTGTCCATAGAGATCTGGGTGGTGCAGCCCAATGATCGCTGCGCCATAACCGCCCATCGAAAATCCAAGTATCGCCCGATCTGCAGCAGGTCGAATGTTCCCCGCCTCCACCGTATTAATGACATTTGTGGTGAGCCAGGTTTCGATCATTGCCTTACCGTCAAAGGAGTCCGCCCATTCCGAATCGATATGGCTTTTTGCGTTGCCATCAGGAAAGACGGCGATAAACGGTTTTCCATATTTTTTAAATGCTGCAGCGAGGGGAGTGATGACTCCGCTCATAATTCCACCAGGTGTGCCGGGCCAGCCGTGGAGCATATAAACAACTGGCAGCGATGGGATCGATGCCGCAGGAACCGCGGGTGTCCAGACATAGACGCTTCGGATGGGAAAGTCCTTCTCCGGGCTCGGTACTTTCAGAAGGACCAGAGTTGCTTGCGGGGTAGCCGCTATTTGATCAGCTCTTGCTACATCAGTG
>CAIZGZ010000096.1 GCA_903932695.1 uncultured Actinomycetes bacterium
GCGCGATCGAGTTATTCCAGTTATCACCGAATTGCAACCACTTGGCGTCACTATCAGTGTTGACACAACAAGGGCCGAGATCGCTCGGGCGGCGATAGCCGCAGGCGCAACAATCGTCAACGATGTTAGTGGTGGTCTGGCAGATCCCGAGATGGGCAAGCTGATCGCGACTAATCCTTCGGTTCAATACATCGTGATGCATTGGCGTGGTCACGCCACTGAAATGGAGAAGAACGCTAGTTATCTCGATGTTGTCAAAGAGGTCAAAGATGAACTCGATGATCGGGTAAGCGCATTGATTTCAGAAGGTGTTGCTCCAGAGCAGATCGTGATCGATCCAGGCATAGGTTTTGCAAAGAACGCGGAACATAATTGGGAGTTACTGCGCAACCTTGATCGCCTCGCCTTACTTGGATATCCCATTTTGGTCGGCGCATCACGGAAGCGTTTTCTTGGTTCACTTGTCTCCGGTAAGTCGCCTGATGATCGCGAATTTGCCACGATTGCCCTGACGACAGCGCTTGCCTCTGCCGGAATTTGGGGAGTACGAACCCACAGCGTGAAACCGCATGTAGATGCAATTAGAGTTGTGATGGAGCTCGGAGCATGAAGGATCGGATCGAGATAGCGGGTATTCATGGATTTGGTTTCCATGGCGTCTTTCCAGAAGAGCGACGTGATGGCCAGAATTTTTATGTCGATCTCGTTCTCACGCTGAAGCACTCGCGCGCAGGCAAGAGCGATAACCTCGAGGATGCGATCGATTACTCACGGGTGGTTCTTGCGACGAAAGCGATCATTGAAGGACAGGCCTTTAATCTGATCGAGCGGTTAGCTGAAGAGATTGCGCAAAACTTGCTAAAGGAATTTGCGGTGAAATCTATCGTGGTGACGGTACATAAGCCGGAGGCGCCAGTGGGCGTAAAAGTAGGCGATATTGCGCTCCGGATTAAACGCAGAGCATGAAGGTAGTTATTGCACTTGGCTCTAATCTCGGTGATTCCGAGGCGCTCCTGCACAACGCAGTGAAATCACTTCGTGATCACATCAGCGTCGAAGCGCTTTCATCCTTTCATCGCACCGCACCAGTGGGTGGGCCAGAGCAACCTGATTACCTTAACGCCGTGTTGATCGGGCGCAGCGATCTCGCGCCTGATGAGTTACTCACTCTGCTCCATAAGATCGAAGCTGATGCTGGTCGGCAACGACTAGAGCACTGGGGACCTAGAACTTTAGACCTTGATCTCATCGCCTACGGTGATGTTGTGATCGATAGTCCGGCGCTCGCGCTTCCACATCCGCGCGCGCATGAGCGCGCATTTGTGCTCGCTCCTTGGAGCGAGATCGATCCAGCAGCGGAGCTCGTCGGTAAAGGCGCGATCGCAGATCTGCTCCGCCAACTACAGGTGTAAACTTTTGCCATTAGCCCGGTACCCGGAAAGGACTGGAGCACGATATGAACCTCGATAACCTCGCCTTCGTCCCAACCATGGGTGCGCTGCATGACGGGCATCTCTCACTTATTCGCCATGCTCGCGATCTTAGCGATGAGGTAGTCGTGAGTATCTTTGTAAACCCGCTTCAGTTTGAGAACCCCGATGATCTCGCGAAATACCCCCGAGATCTTGAGGGGGATATCGAAAAGGCGCGCTCAGCTGGTGCAACTCGAATCTGGGCCCCTATCTACGACGAGGTCTATCCAGATCAGATTGAACGAATCAGTGCGGGAGCAATCGGAAACATCTTTGAAGGCATAAAACGACCAGGTCATTTTGATGGTGTTCTCACGGTTGTGAATCAACTCTTCAAGGCTGTTAAACCACGATATGCAATTTTTGGTGAAAAAGATTTTCAGCAACTCTTCATTGTGCAACGATGGGTTCGAGAGAACCAGATTCCGGTCGAGATAGTTCCAGCCCCTATCGTTCGAGAGAGTGATGGCCTGGCAATGTCATCACGAAATGTTCGACTTTCGGCTGAAGATCGAGAAGCCGCATTAGTGATTTCACGAGCGCTTCGCTCTGGCAGCCGAGCCCAGATGCATGAGATTCTGGCGAGCGAGCCCGCGTTTACCCTGGATTACGCCGAGATTATTGATCCGCAGACCTTTGAATTAGCCACCACCCACACGGCCGAGCCCCGCGCCATTGTCGCCGGCTGGATTAATGGCATCCGATTGCTCGACAATATGGCGATGAAGGTGCAGCCATGAAACTCTTCGCGGGTAGACCTGGCTGGACGACCAACGCCGACATCATCGTTATTGGATCGGGTGTTGCCGGCCTGACCACTGCGTTAAATGCACGCGCAGCTGGACTCTCAGTTCTCTTAGTAACTAAAGCAAATATCGATGAGGGTTCCACTAAGTGGGCGCAAGGCGGAATTGCGGCTGCACTCGGTCCTGGTGATACTCCGGACCAGCATAAGAGCGACACCTTGATCGCTGGTGCCGGGCTCTGTGATTTACAGGCAGTAGAAGTGCTCGTTACCGAAGGGCCCGAAGCGGTTCGCAAGCTGATTGCTCGTGGCGCAGTCTTCGATAAAGCGGATACGGGCGAGATTGCGCTAACACGCGAAGGCGGGCATCACCGTAACCGAATCTTGCATGCAGGTGGCGATGCAACCGGAGCTGAAATTTCACGAGCTCTACTTGCTGCGGTTCAAAATGATGAAGGAATTGAGATCATCGAACATGCGCTTGTGATTGATGCGCTCAAAAGTAGTGAAGGCAGCGTCTGCGGTGTGACGCTCCATGTGATTGGCGAAGGATCACGTGATGGGGTTGGCCAAGCGCTGGCAAGAGCGGTAGTAATCGCAACC
>CAIZGZ010000097.1 GCA_903932695.1 uncultured Actinomycetes bacterium
CATCTCGATCGCCATATTTGCTACCGCCGACTCCAACTCCATGATGCGCTTAATTCCAGCGAGGTTGATGCCATCGCCAACGAGTCGTTGGATATTGCGAAGCGAAGCGATGTCGCGCAGCGAATAACGACGACCTCGTCCAGATGCACGACCCGGCGAGACCAAGCCCATCCGGTCATATTGACGCAGAGTTTGCGGATGCATACCAGAGAGCTCTGCGGCTACCGAGATGACATAGACGCCATCATCATCGCCGACGGTCTGGTTATTCTCTTCTGTACTCATGCACGTGAACGTTCTAGGAGATCATCACGAGGACTCTCATCCTTGGTGGCTGCTTGGAAATCTTCAAGGGCTTTCTTCGCCTTGCCATCAATGCGTTGTGGAACGGTCACATCAACAGTAATAAGTAGATCGCCAACCGCATGGTTACGTTCGACACCACGTCCTTTAAGGCGCAATATCTTTCCATTTTGAGTTCCAGGTGCAAGACGTACCTTTACCTCTTCGCCACTCATTGTTGGCACCGCAATATCAGCACCAAGCGCTGCTTCGGCGAAGGTAACTGGAAGGGTCATCAATAAATTATCGCCATCGCGGCTATAGACCGGATGTTTTGTGACATGGATAGTGATGTAGAGATCTCCTGGACCCGCTGTTCCAGATTCACCACGACCCTTAAGTTTTATTTTGGCGCCATCTTTAATTCCAGCAGGCACGCGGGTATTAATCGCATTGCCATTGACCTTCAAATTTATCTCTCGGCCAAAGATGGAGTCGCGGAATGAGATTGTCGTCTGAGTCTCTAGATCCTGACCTCTGCGCGGTGCGCGACGTCCGCCGCCACCAAAGAGTGTGGAGAAAATATCGTTGGGGTCGCCACCACCGAAAATATCTTGATAGCCAGCGCCGCCGTAGCTTTGCCCACCACGCGCACCGCCACCCATTCCGCCCATGCGGCCCGAGGTAAATGCATCGCGCATCTCTTCGTATTCAGCGCGCTTTTTTGGATCGGAGAGGACTTCGTAAGCTTCAGAGACTTCTTTAAAACGATCTTCGAGCTTCTTATCGCCCTTGGTTTTATCGGGATGGAGGTCTTTGGCTAGTTTGCGATAGGCCTTTTTGACCGCCGTAGCGTCATCGGATTTGGAGACGCCAAGGACCTTATAAAGGTCCTTCTCATATAAGTCCTTGGCTGCCATTTACGAGTTCTCTTCCGGATCTGTCACGATCACCTGTGCTGGACGGATGACGCGTTCTTTAAATGTGTAGCCTGGACGCAAGACCTTTGTTACCAAAGTCTCTGTTACTTCACTCGAAGTTTCGTGCATCAAAGCTTCATGAATGTTGGGATCAAATGCGACATGTGTCGTTTCGAATTTTGCAAGACCTAGCTTGGTCGTGGTGTTGATCAGCGCATCGGCGACAGCTTTAAAACCGCCGGTGAGTTCGCCATGCGAAGCTGCTCGATCAACATCATCGAGTGCACCGAGGAATTGGGAGAGCACCATTGCGGTCACAACTTCGGCTGCTTCAGCGCGTTCACGATCTACACGCTTACGATAGTTTGCAAAATCTGCTTGAAGGCGTTGAAGGTCGAGGGTGAGATCGTTAATCGGATCTCCCACGATCGCTTCGGCTACCGCATCAGAGAGCGCTTGTTCAGCGCTCTCCTCTGGGTTTACTGGATTCTGATTGGTATCAGTCATGGTCTGGGCTTACGCCTCTTCCACAATCTCAGCATCTTCAACATTGCTGTTTGCATCGTTAGCGCCTTCGGCACCTTGAGCAGCTTCTGGGTTTGCTGCATAGAGCGCAGCACCCATCTCCTGGCTCAGGGTTGAGACCTTCTCGGTTGCGCTCTTGATAGCAGCGACATCGGTGCC
>CAIZGZ010000098.1 GCA_903932695.1 uncultured Actinomycetes bacterium
GCGCCAACGCTCTACCTCAGTTGCTCACATCTGGATTGAGTCGCCGCTCGATAACAGCGCTACCTCCAAACTCTTCTCCACCCACCCACCACTGAGTGATAGAATCGCTGTACTCAAAGCGATGGAAGGCCAATCATGAAGCGCAGCTCGTTAATACTTGCGGGTCTACTACTCGTTGCTGGTGTAACACCGGCGCTTGCAGCACAATCTGCAACCCCTTCAACCCCACCGCTATCGGGTTATGCAGCGAAGGCTGGTGGCACGATCATCGATGCACCGATTCCTAGCAGCATCCTCAACACTCCATTATTTGATCAGAACGGCAAGGCCTTTACCCTGCAATCACTTCAAGGCAAGACGGTGATTCTGACGGATTTCATGACAACCTGTAGCGATATCTGTCCCATGACGAGTGCAAATATGCGTGAGATGGGTGATCGCATTGCAAAACTCGGCCTCAGCAAATCCGTGGTTGGGTTAGAGCTCTCAATTGATGCACAGCGAGATACAGCACCAAGACTCAAGGCCTATCAAAACCTCTTTGGCGATTCATCATGGACGCTGGCAAGCGGTAGTGATGCCAACCTCAAGAAGATCTGGGCTTGGTTTGGCGTCTATACCAAGGTCGTTAAAGCCGATGCGGGAATTACCGATTGGCAGACCGGAAAGCCAGTTACCTACGATGTTGATCACGATGATGTAGTTATTGCGATCGGCCCTAATCTGCATTGGCGTTGGCTTGATCTCGGGAGCCCACAAGTGACTCACCCAACTTCGGCAACAGCGCTGCCAACAACCCTTCGAACATTCTTAACACCAAGCGGTAAAGCCAACTTACTAAAACCAGAACAACCAAGTTGGACGACAGCTAATGTCTATAGCGCGCTCAACGAGATTTTTAAACTGAAGATTGGAGCTTAATATGAAGCGATTTTTCCACACCACACTTACTGCAGGTGCTTTACTGATTGTCGGTACTGCTTCTGCTAGCGCACATACTGTCCTCGTCTCTTCGAACCCAACTAAAGGGGCTGCGATCAGCCACCTTCCAGCAAAAATCACACTGACCTTTGCCGATCCGCTTCTCAAGATCGGCTCTCACGCAATCAATAAAGTGGTGGTCACAGACCCTATGAACATGGTGGTGACAACTGGCGCAGATACCGTTAAGGGCGGGGTGCTTACTGACCCGCTTACAACTAGCGGTGCCACACCAGGTCTTTACACGGTTGACTATCGTGTGAGCGCACTCGATGGTCACATCGTGACCGGCAAATTCACCTTCACACTGAAGTAGTTTTTAACGAGGCAGATTAAGCCTCAACCGGGAAGTGGAGCGTAAAGGTCGCACCATTTCCTAGTTCTGAAGCCACAGAAACACTCCCACCATGTGCCTTCATAATTGCATCGACAATCGAGAGGCCCAAACCGCTACCTTCACCCGAGCTGCGGACTCGAGATGGATCAGCGCGGAAGAATCGTTCAAAGATACGTGATTGATCTTCGGGTGAGAGACCTGGTCCGGTATCACTGACCGAAATTGCCACTTCATGATCATCGGCAACAACCCGGACTTCAATCGGAGTTCCGGCAGGAGTATGCGTGCGAGCATTGGCGAGCAAGTTGGCGAGTGCTTGATGGATTCGTTTGTTATCACCCAATACAAAGATCTCGTCATCGCACTGCGCGCTGAGCGGATGATCAGGACCGGCGGCTCGGGCAGATGCAACGCACTCATCGACTAACTGCTTGATCTCAACCGGCTCTTTTGCGAGCGGCCGTGCTTCATCAGAGCGAGCCAAGAAGAGCAGATCTTCTACAAGCGAGCCCATGCGAATCGACTCTTTCTCGATTCGACCGATTAACTCCTTGGTCTTCTCTACGCCTTCGACTGCGCCTTGGCGATGTAACTCTGCAAAACCGCGAATCGCAGTGAGTGGAGTACGTAGTTCGTGGGAGGCATCGGCGACGAAGCGGCGAAGCTTTGATTCAGATGCCACCTTTGCAGAGAAGGAATCTTCGATCCGACCCAACATGGTGTTGAGTGATTGTGAAAGTCGTCCGACTTCAGTGGTCGGCTTGGTAACGGGTAGTCGAGCAGATAAATCACCACCTGCGATTGCCGCTGCGGTGACCTCTACATCGAGCAGTGGCTTAAGGCTGAGTTGAATGACATATCGCGCAATGATGCCGATGAGCAACAACACAATGAGTGAGATAAAGAGGAAGAGCCACCCCAACTCTTGGAGCGTGCGATTTACGCTATCGAGTGAGACCGAAACAATGAAGGAACCCACTCCGGTCGGAAGCGCGAGTGCAATCGCGCGGGTCGCCGGATGGCTCAAGCTTCGCTCGACCGTGA
Organism: uncultured Actinomycetes bacterium; assembly: GCA_903932695.1. Lineage (GTDB taxonomy): Bacteria > Actinomycetota > Actinomycetes > Nanopelagicales > Nanopelagicaceae > PALSA-747. The sequence continues at coordinate 2,363 of CAIZGZ010000098.1, forward strand.
ACGGCTTACCCTTTGTCGCATTTACTTGAGCGATCGTCATACCAGCAAAGGTTGTTGGTGCAGTAGCAGTAGTGATATCGCCACCTAACTGACCCAATACATTTCCTTGAGCATCTAAGAGCGTTACTGCGGTTTCGGTCGGGACACCACGAAGCGGA
>CAIZGZ010000099.1 GCA_903932695.1 uncultured Actinomycetes bacterium
CGCTCTGGTTTCGGTGAGACCGGCGAGGCGATGTATGTAACGAGTGGCTTTACCTACGACAGCGCAGAACAGGCCGTCAGTTCTTTTGCCGAAGAGATTGATCACTACGTCTACGGTCGATTCGCTAATCCAACCGTCTCCATGTTTGAAGAGCGCTTAGCCGCAATTGAGGGTGCTCCGCTCTGCGTCGGCACAGGCTCGGGTATGTCCGCGATGTTTGCATCCGTTGCCTGTCTCGTTTCACAAGGTGATCACATTGTCGCGGCCGCCTCAATGTTTAGCTCGTGTTGGGTAGTTCTCGCCGAGATTCTTCCCAAGTGGGGCGTCACCGTTGAATTCATCGAAGGGAACGATCCTGCTACGTGGGCGGCGGCGCTCAACAAGCCGACCAAGGTCGTCTTTATCGAATCGCCCTCCAATCCAATGCTGGAGATTGTCGATATTCGGATGGTCTCCGATTTAGCGCACAAAGTTGGCGCGACCGTTATCGTGGATAACGTGATGGCCTCACCCATCATGCAAAAGCCACTTCAACTCGGCGCAGATGTTGTGATGTACTCGACGACCAAACATATCGATGGCCAAGGTCGCGTACTGGGTGGTGCGATTTTGGGTCGCGAGGAGTACATCAAAAACCATCTCAACCCATTTATTCGCCACACCGGTCCGACCCTAAGTGCATTCAACGCTTGGGTCCTCGTGAAATCCCTAGAGACGCTCTCGATGCGCGTTGTTCGCATGAACGAGAACGCACTAGCGGTTGCACAATTCCTCGAGAGCATCCCTGCAGTCAAGAGCGTGAACTACCCATTCCTGCCTTCGCATAAATCCTACGAGCTTGCCCGCTCCCAGATGGCCGGTGGCGGATCGACTCTCTCTTTTGAGGTGACCGGTGGGCAAGAGCAGCTCTTTAAAGTCATGAATGCGCTACGCGTCGTCGATATCTCGAATAATTTAGGCGATAGCAAGTCTCTGATCACTCACCCCTACTCAACTACGCATCGTCGACTCGATGAAACAACCAAGGCCTCGATGGGAATCACTCAATCTCTCGCTCGACTCTCCCTTGGCCTTGAGCATGCGAGTGATCTGATTAAAGATTTTGAGCAGGCATTTAAGGCCTAACTGGAAAGCAGTTACAGGCTAGCAACGATTCGATCAATACCCTCGGTCAATACTTCTAAGTTCGTCGCAAAATTCATACGAATGTATTGAGAGGATTCAGGTCCAAAAGCACTTCCGGGTGATACCGCTAACTTACCTCGCTCAAGCAGCACCTTGCTGGGATCTTCTCCCAAGTTATATGCGCCTAAATCGATCCAGGCTAAATATGAGCAATCCGGGATGCGATAGCGCGCCTCTGGCAATTTTGCTGTGAGCTGGAGAGCGATTGCGCGTCGATTACGGTCAAGAGTGCGGAGTGCAGCATCCAACCAATCTGCAGATTGATAGGCGATTGCATTTGCCTTAGCGCCCAAGAGTGATGCGCGGTATTTAACGGCCGGTGGCATTGCGTCGGCAAGCGCTTTGGTGCGTGGATGAGCTGTCACCACTTGAGCACATTTAAGGCCCGCCAAATTCCAGGCTTTGCTGGCAGAGGTAACGCAGATACCCACTTCGCGAGCGGCATCGCTCACGGCCAAGAATGGCACGAAGGTATGTTCGGCAAAGGTCAGAGGTGCATGAATCTCGTCGCTTAACACGATGACGCCATACTTCTGGGCCAAATCTGCGATTGCGGCGAGCTCTTCTCGGGTAAAAACTGTTCCAACTGGGTTGTGCGGATTGCAGAGATAATGGAGTTTCACACCGGCTTGGTAGCCAGCTTCAATTGCCGCAAGATCTAAGGAGTAGTGCATCCCCTCTTGCTTCATCGGGACGTCGTATTGAGTGCACTTTAATTCTGCGATCCAGTTAGTACGCATATTGTGATAGACCGGCGTATGAATCATGATGCGATCGCCCGCGGAAACGATTTGGCGACTGATCTCAATCATCCCGACTCCCACATCGGTCACGATATAGACCTGCTCTGGATCAAGCTCCCAGCCCCACCGGCTCTCTGAAAAGTCGTGAAAGGCGTGGGCGAGTTCGAGGTTCGTACCCATGTACCCAGTATCTGAGCGCTGAATCATCTCGACTAACGCAGAACGAATAGGTGCGGCGATCTCAAAGTCCATCTCAGCGACCGGCATCGGCAATATCTCATCCGAATGTCCGCTCCACTTTTCGCTGGTTCGCTTGCGAAGAATAGCGAGCGGAAGACCATCTACTTCAGGATGCGATGTTGCTGGTGACATACCTGAAGCCTACTCGCGCTTTTTGCGAATAGCGGTAGTAAATCGTGGTCGACCCGTGAGGTCGTGGATGTTTTTAATCTCCGTAAAGTCAGTTGATAGCGCTTGCGCCATCGCTGCTGCTTGCGATTCATGGTGCTCGAACGCCATAAAACCACCGCACTTGAGCAACCGGGCCGCTGCTTCGATAAAGAGGTGCGGAACGGACATGCCATCACCCTTGCCACCAAAGAGCGCAGCTTCAGGTTCAAAGCGCACATTTATTGGCAACAACTCTGAATCAGGAATGTACGGTGGATTCGCTACGACCACATCAAATCGTTCATCCATACACGCCGTTGCGACGTCATCACAGACGATTCGAACTTTGGCACCCGTTGCAACCACATTTCGCTCGAGCCATTCACACGCCTCGGGTGAATGTTCAACTGCGGTCAGATCTACTTCCTTTCCGCAATCTTCGGTGGCGAGTGAAATTGCGATGGCGCCACTTCCCGATCCTAAATCGATAATCTCGACTGGCTTGATAAGGGTTGCTGGGTCAAGTCCGATGACGTGGTTCTTGACCAGTTCGACCAAACTTTCGGTCTCGGGACGAGGAATCAGAACGCCTGGCCCGACGTGGAGGTTGAGATAACGAAACGGTGCAGTGCCAATAATGTATTGGGTCGGCTCACCGGTTTGTCTACGCAGCACTAGCCGGCGTAGTTCGCGATCGAGTTCCTGAGTCTGCTCGTCATCGAGTTTCATCAACCTGAGTTGAACTTCGCCTTTATTGCAGCCAAGCAAATGAGCCAGGAGCAGATCTGCATCAACTGTCGGAATATCTTGAGCTTTAAAGTAATCCTTGGTGATGTGCAGCAAATCCTTACGAATCATTAGTGATCGCTACTCGCTAGCTTTGCCGCCTTATCCGCCTCAAGTAGTGCATTGATCACATCATCGAGTTCACCGTTAAGCACCGCATCAAGGTTATTTGCCTTGAAGTTGACCCGATGATCGCTCAATCGATTTTCTGGGAAGTTGTAGGTGCGGATGCGTTCAGAACGGTCCACCGACTTCACCTGCGCATTTCGCGCCTCCGAAGCGATTCGATCCGCCTCTTCTTGCGCTGCAGCGAGCATGCGAGCCCGCAAAATACGCATCGCAGATTCCTTATTTTGAAGTTGGGATTTTTCGTTCTGACATGAGACCACAATGCCAGTAGGAATGTGGGTGATGCGGACCGCAGAGTCCGTGGTGTTCACCGACTGCCCACCTGGACCAGATGAACGATAAACATCGATACGAAGATCCTGCTGACGAATCTCAACATCCACTTCATCGGCTTCTGCAAGAATCAAGACGCCAGCAGCCGAGGTGTGGATACGGCCTTGTGATTCGGTCTCCGGCACGCGTTGGACGCGGTGCACTCCGCCTTCAAATTTGAGCTTGGCATATGGGGTGTGGCCTGGCTCGGCAACGCCTTTGGATTTAATCGCCATCGAAATATCTTTATAGCCACCCATCTCTGAGTCGGTGGCATCGATGATCTCTGTCTTCCAACCATTCTTCTCGGCGTAGCGTTGGTACATACGCAAGAGATCGCCAGCAAAGAGCGCGGATTCATCTCCGCCTACTCCGGCCTTAATCTCCATAATGACATCGCGATCATCATTAGGGTCGCGTGGCAGCAAGAGTTCTTCGAGACGCTCCTCGGTTGTAGCCAGAGTCTCTTCAAGAGCCGGGAGCTCTGCCGCAAAGGCGCTATCTTCGGCGGCCATCTCACGTCCTGCAGCTAAATCTTCGGTAGCGCTCTTCCAGGCACGGTATCCCGCAATGACCGGACCTAGCTGGGCATAGCGCTTGCCAAGTTGGCGCGCTTTGCCTTGGTCATTGTGAATCGAAGGGTCGGCCAAATCGGCCTCGAGCTGGATGTACTCCTCCAGCAGTTCATGCACATTTCCAAACTTGTCGTGTGCCTGCGTCATCATCGCTCCCTTAGCTTGCCTGTGAGATCAAAGACCCCAACACATTGTCTGCAAAAAAATCTGCAATAAAAAAGACCGCGGGCGCCCACAACGTGTGGGGCGCAACTCGCGGTCTTTAAAGAAAGCTACTTAGCTTCTGTTGCCTTACCGAAACGCTTTTCGAACGCAGCAACACGGCCGCCGGTATCCAAGATACGCTGCTTGCCGGTGTAGAACGGATGGCACTCAGAACAGACTTCAACATAGATCGAGCCAGATGGCTTTGTTGAACGTGTCTGGAAAACTTTGCCGCAACCACAGGTAACAGTGGTCTCGATGTACTCTGGATGAATCTCTGGCTTCATGCTCTTACCGATCTTTTGGGTCAACAGCGTGGGGCTGCTGAGAAAACGTACTGGGTCGGAAATCCCGTGAACCAGTGTGGAAATATTACCCTAATTTCCATTGACCGGCGAAGAGCCAGCCTCAGCCTCATTGATAGTGGTCTTCTGGATCTGCATCAAGAACTCCACGTTCGACTTGGTGCCCTTCATCTTCTCCAAGAGGAGTTCAAGCGCCTGCTGGGACTCCAGGGCGTGCAAGACACGGCGTAGGCGCCAGACAATGCTGAGCTCCTCTTTGCCCATCAAGATCTCTTCCTTACGAGTACCCGATGCATCGACATCGACGGCTGGGAAGATGCGCTTGTCGGCGAAACGGCGATCGAGCTTGAGCTCCATATTGCCGGTTCCCTTGAACTCTTCGAAGATCACTTCATCCATCTTGGAGCCGGTCTCTACAAGCGCAGTTGCAAGAATGGTGAGCGAGCCGCCATTTTCAATGTTACGAGCAGCACCAAAGAACTTCTTTGGTGGATAGAGCGCTGCTGAATCCACGCCACCCGAAAGAATACGTCCGGACGCTGGCGCAGCGATGTTATAGGCGCGGCCCAAGCGAGTGATTGAGTCGAGCAAGACAACGACATCGTGACCCATTTCAACCAGACGCTTTGCGCGCTCAATTGCAAGCTCGGCGACACTGGTGTGATCGTCGGCTGGGCGATCGAAGGTTGAGGCGATGACCTCGCCCTTAACGCTGCGTTGCATATCGGTTACTTCTTCTGGGCGCTCATCAACGAGAACGACCATGAGGTGAACTTCTGGATTGTTCGTAGTGATCGCATTAGCAATTGCTTGCAAGACCATGGTCTTACCGGCCTTCGGTGGCGAGACGATCAGACCACGTTGTCCCTTGCCGATAGGTGCTACTAAATCGATCACACGTGTTGTCAAAATATTTGGCAGTGTCTCAAGGCGCAATCGCTCTTGCGGATAGAGCGGAACGAGCTTCGCGAAGTCAACGCGATCGCGTGCTGCTTCTGGCTCTAACCCATTGACGGTATCGATTTTGACCAGAGCGTTGAACTTCTCTTTGCGCTCACCCTCGCGTGGTGCGCGGACTTGGCCCGTAATGACATCGCCCTTACGCAATCCGTAGCGACGGATCTGCTGCAATGAAACGTAGACATCGTTTGGCCCAGCGAGATAGCCCTGGGTACGGATAAATGCGTAGGAATCGAGAATGTCGAGCAAACCACCGACCGGCAGAAGTACATCATCTTCATTGATGGTGATATCGCGTTCTTGGCGTTCGCCACGATCTGCACGATCACGGAATCTGCTGCGATCATTGCGGTCACGGCGGCCGCCCCGATCATTGCGATCATTGCGGTCACGTCCCCCGCGATCGCTGCGATCGCCGCGGTCAGAACCATTGCGCTCATTAAAATCGCGACGCTGTGATTCGCTGCTCTCGCTGCCGGTATTTGAATCTCTTTCAGGGGTCTGCTCATCGCTCTCGTCTGTAGCTGATGTTGCCTGACCTTTAGGTGATTTGTTCTTCTTATCGCGTGCGGCCTGACGCTCTGCACGTCGAGCTTCGCGTTCTGCCTTTGCGGCATCGCGGTTAGCTGCCTGGAGGGATCCGATCGATGCGACGAGATCGGCCTTGCTCATCTTTGCTGCGCCTTCAATGCCGAGCTGTCCGGCAACTTTCTTCAATTCTGGCAGAAGCATTCCAGCTAGTTCGCCAGCAGCCTTAGCTGGGCGTGATGTTGTTTCGCTCATTATGGGTTTATATATCCGTTTTCTTTTTGGCTCACAGAAGAGAAGATATGTGTGAGAGTGAAGTTCCAAACGTCTTACGTGAAGTAGATTTCACAGGAGGAACTGGACGTAAAAGTAGCACACCCGAAGGCGCTTATTCCACTCCTGTGCGCGAAATCGCGACCGGTTGAGCGCTAAACCCGCTCGTAGCAGCCGCCAAGATGGCCGGGCCGGCGGCTTCGTCGGTATAGAGAGCCAGCACGGAGGGCCCAGCGCCAGAGATCGTCGCGGCCACCCCTTCGCTGCGAAGCTTGGTAACTAACGCCATCGACTGAGGGAAACCTGAGGTCCGATAGGACTGATGCAAGAAATCTTCGGTTGCGGTGAAGAGGAGTTCTGGACGCGTTGAAAGCGCAATCGAGAGCAGTGCTGCATGAGACGAGTTCATCACTGCGTCGCGATGTGGCACGCTCTCTGGCAGTAACTTGCGAGCCTTGCTCGTTGAGAGCGTGTTCTCTGGAATAAAAATTGCGGCCTTGATCGAAGGATGGACCGGGATGCTTATGCTGCGGCCAATCTTCACGCCCATTACATCATCCATCCACGCGATGGTTGCGCCGCCGCGAAGCGCTGCTGCAACGTTATCTGGATGTCCCTCTAATTCGGTGGCTAACATCATCAGCTCGTCATCGCTCATGTACTCCTCGCCGCCGAGTACTAATTCGCGGGCTAGTGCTAGTCCCCCAAC
>CAIZGZ010000100.1 GCA_903932695.1 uncultured Actinomycetes bacterium
AGACCACGGTGATATTTCGTTCCTTTGCAATGCGAATAAGTGCGCCAGCAACTTCTCGGACTTGGGTGACGCCCCCAGGTGCGCCTTCAACGGCGCTACTGGCGATTGTTTGTATTGAGTCGATAATGAGAAGTTCAGGAGTCACGGTATCGATCTGTCCGATTACCGCGCTCAGTTCATTTTCGGAGGCGAGCCAGAGCTCCGGATGGATCGCGCTTAACCGCTCTGCCCGAAGTCGTACTTGAGAAGCAGACTCTTCACCGCTGATATAGAGCGAACGAATATTCTGTTTTGCAGATTCAGCTGCGACCGAGAGCAAGAGCGTAGATTTGCCGACGCCGGGTTCACCTGCGAGCAAGATGGCAGCGCCGGGGACTAGCCCACCACCGAGGACGCGATCTAATTCACCCACACCGCTGGTGCGCGCTTGTGCGCTTTCTAGGCTGACTTCACCGATCGGAGTGGCCGCCGAGGAGACGGGTCCTGCTACTAGGGATAGTTTTTTAGGCGCGGCGATCTCTTCCACACTGCCCCATGCTTGGCATTCACCACAACGACCGACCCATTTGGTTGTGGTCCAACCACATTCGCTACAGCGAAATGGATCTTTAGCAGGTGCCTTGGCCATGGTGGGTGCGCCAGTTACTTCTGGTTAGCAGCCGTTGCTGGATGAATTATGAAAAGCGGTAGCGAGTTCTTCTTCTGCTCTTTAGCCGTAAGCGCGATGGCTTCCATTCGAGCATCACAGAACTTCACCAATTCGGCATAAGCGAGTGGGCCCATGAGTGCTGTGAGTTCATGGCTATTAGATTTGTAGACCGGTTCGCGGCCAACATGTGCTTCGGTATTTGCGGTGCAGTACCACGCAAATTCAGCGCCACCGTCGCCCCAAGCGAGTCGCTCATACTCACCAATAACCGTGACCGAGATCTGGCGATCGCCAAATTCACGAACCTCAAAGCTGCGGCGAATGGGAAGCTGCCAACAGACATCGGGCTTGGTATCGACAAAGTGAATATCTTCTTTTTGCGCAAGATGGTGAAGGACGCAACCGAAGTTACCGGTGAAGCCAGGAGCTTCGTAACCTTTGCGGTTGAGGAAGATGCATGAGTCATCGACTTTTCGAGTCTTGCGATCAGAGTCGAGTCCTACCTCTGAGATGCGCATTGGACCGTTCTTCTTCTTTGGCTGCGCCTCTGCGTAGAACTGCCACATATCTGGTGTGAGGCGCTTTGCTACTTCAAGAGTGCGAAGCTCATCGGCTTCATCGGAGTAATAGGCGCCATCGGAACAACAGCCAGCATCTGGCTTGTCGGCATCGATGCCACAGCATCCTGCGCCATAGATACAACTCCAATAGGAGGTCAGCCAGGTAAGGTCACAACGAAAGATCTCTTCTGGCTTGGCAGGGTCGACAAATTCAACAAAGTCGCGTGCAAATCCATCTTTAACTTCAGGCATAGTGGTCAGAGCCTAAGGCTTTGCCCCGCCATTCGTACAATCATCCCCGGTGAATTATTGGCTACGCTTCGACTGTGGAGAATACGCAATCCCAAGAGATGAACGCCGGTGGCAATAGCCTCTCGATCAGCCAATCAACGGTTGGTTTCATCGGGGTAGGCAATATGGGTGAGGCCTTGCTCGTAGGGCTGCTCAAGGCTGGCGCCAACCCCGCGAATATCTCCTTTGCCGTACGGCGAGAGAGCCGCAGCGCTGAGATTTCAGAGCGGTATGGGATCACGCCACGTTCACTCACCGAGATGGCGGCGGAGTGCGATGTCCTCCTCATCATTGTTAAACCACAAGACCTCACCACTGTTACTGAGATTATTGCTCCAGTACGTAAAGCTAACTCGTTAGTGATCTCCTTCCTTGCTGGTAAAAAGAGCTCCACGATCGCAGATTTGTTGGGTGGGGATTGTGCTGTCATCCGAGTGATGCCAAATACGCCAACTATGTTAGGTGTTGGTATGTCCGGGCTTTCGGCCGGCTCACACGTCACGCCAAACCAACTTGAGTACGCTCATCAATTCTTAAACGCCTGTGGCAAGGTTGTCGATGTCGATGAAGAGCTACAAGATGCGCTCGCTGCAACCAGCGGCTCTGGCCCCGCCTATTTCTTCGCCTTTGTCGAAGCGATGATTAATGGCGCCCAAGAACTTGGACTATCAGAAGAGATCGCAACAACTCTTACCGTTCAAACAATTCTTGGCGCCGCGCGCATGCTTGATGAATCGGGCAAGAGCGCAGCCACACTTCGCGAGAATGTCACGAGTCCCAAGGGAATGACCTTTGAGGGGTTGCGGACCTTCAGCGAAGGAAACCTCGGCGATCTCGTCGCGCGCGCCATGCGTGCAGCGCGTGATCGATCTCGCGAATTGGCATAACCTCTCGTGAAGAGAACGCCACAACTCCTTCTCACTCTCGCGCTCGTTATTGCGCCACTGCCAGCTGCTCATGCGGTGACGAAACCGATCCCAGTGCTCGCTTTGCCGACCGCCACAGATCCACATTTGAGTCCAAGCGATGACATAGCTGGCCTCATCACAACCCCAAATTCCGCATATTTTGTAGGGACGTTAGAGACCTCTACTACAACATTGGTGAGCCAACCGACTCTTGGTGGCGCAAGCGATGGTTACATCAGCTCGTTGTCTTGGAGTGGTTCGATCAATTGGAGTATGCGCCTCGGTGGAGCGGGTGACGATATCGCGACAGCAGTAACCACCGATCTTGCCGGCAATATTTGGGTGGTAGGAGCGAGCAATATTCCAGCAGCCACACCTACTCCATTCCCAACTCCTACAAATATCTTCAATCCTGGACATATCGCTATTACACCTGTCTCACCGCCAACTTCGGGCCTGCGAAGACTGATGGTTTGGGAGTTATCACCAAGCGGTGCAATAAAGGCGAGTTATAGCAACGATTTTCTTAATGCAATTGAACCCGCCACAATTACGGTTACTGGGAAAGGTGTTCTTATCTCCGGAGCCGCCAACGATCCGGCTGGCCCAAATTTTCAAGTAACGATGAGCACAATCGGGAAATTCTCACGAGCTAAATTTCTGACGGCTCCTACAGTGAAAGCCTCCGCGATCACTTTCATCAAAGGCACGAGCTACATCTGGCAGAGTTATAAGACAGATAGATCGATTCCAGGGATTGTTGGATTTAAACCATTAACCGCAACGAGCGTCCTCATTAGAAGTTCGGCAAAGACCGGAAAGATCGCTGATCTTTACACCTTGGCCGGTGATCTGGCATTTGCCCACTATGAAAAGGGTGTAGGAATTGTGCTCGTCACATTAGGTGAGAGCGGTTATGGCATCAACTTTATTAAAACGCTTTAAGCAGATTTAAAGAGTTTAAGCGCTCCATCGACACCAACTAAGGCATATCGGATCCCACCGAGGGTAAGCCATTGGACGTTCTGGCTGTTACTGAAATCAGAAGATGAGATCAGCGAACTCATCTGGGTAGTTGAATTAAAGGAGCAGAGTCGTTCTTGGCAGTTAAAGAGGATGTTCTGACCATCGGTCGCTAAGGGTGCAAGTGGCTTACCGTAGAGCGATGTATCTTGTTGGGTCACCGCGCCATTATGGGTGAGGTCTATATAGCGTAAAACGCTGGGATTAGGCAGTGTGAGCGAGTTAGAGCCTAGCCAAGCAGCGCTCATCTGCCCCTTGGTACTGCTTAAGGAGACGTCATAGCCAGCTACTGCGATTCCGCCACCTGCGGTGTCGAGGGATTGATACTTCCAATCTTCTGGGTAGGCACTAGCCCTGGTGGCTAATCGAACTTCACCCTCGATCGCGCTCTTCCGAGCATTGACTTGGAGAACAGAGTCGTAAAGCAGATAAATTTGGCGACCGACGTTACGTGCACTCATGTGAAAACCGACATCACCGGTGGTGCGACCATTGGTAGAACGATCACCATCTACGAGTTCGTAGCTCCAGGGATTTGTACCCGAAGCTGGATTAGCTAGCTTGATGGCACCAAGAATAATTCCTTGGCTCTGATCGCGATAAAAGACTTGGAGTCCATCTGGTGTATCTACGCACGCACTTGATCCAGTGACATCACTTGATGTCGCCACTCGAACCGGATCGGTATAAGCATTGATCTTTGGACCATTGCCATCGACCACGCTGTAACTCCACTTTTTGCCATCGAATCCGGCGTAGCGCAACCACTTATTCGTCATATCGCTATAGAAAATATCAAGGCGTTGGTTGGCACCAACAGCGGATGTGCAGACCGAGAGCGCTCCGGCAACGTTGTTCTTTGTGTGGCCACCGGTTGCAGAATTTCCATCAACAGTTGTGAGCTGCCAATTCTTTCCGGTCCAGGTAGCAAGTTTGAGGTCACCGGTTTTGGAATCGGTGTAGGCAATTACTTGTTGACCTCGGAATGTCGTTGTGGCCAAGAATTTAGCATCTGCGTTTGGATCAATGGTGGAGCTCTTCCATTGTCCTTGAGGGATAACTGGATTGCTCTGTGCGGTAGGTGAGGTGCCAAGTGCGTTACTGGCGGTGACGCTAAAGGTGTACTTGTTGCCGTTAACGAGATGGTTGATGGTAACCGGAGATGAGGCGGTGGTGACGACTTGACCGGTTTGATCGACCTTCACGGTATAGCTTGAAACCAGCGAAGTACGGGCATTATCTGGCGCAATAAAGTTAATGATCGCTGACTTATCTGCTACCACCGCTGTGACATTGCGTGGGGCGTTGGGAATTCCAGCGGGTTTGCCGGCAGGCGGCTTAGTGCGCATATCTTGCAGCATCGCCACCACGAGTGAGCCTGGCGTTTGAAAGACTGCGCCTGCAGCCCAGCTCGGAGTCATGAGAGCGTTTGGACCACTTCCCTGGAACGTCGCAGAATCCAAGTGACTTACTGATGAACCAGACTCATAGGGCTTCGGTGTGTAGAGGACTGGGCGCACGCCATTATTTGCGGCGATACCAAGTGCGCCGGCCCATGTGAGTGGATTTTGAAGCGCGCTTCCAAGTTGGGCTGAGGGTGAAGGAATGTCCATGAGGCGCGTGCCATCTGATGTTTGAGCAAAGGCATCGAATGGAGTTGGTTGATCGATGGTGCCATAACCAAAGAATGGGTCATAGGAGTCGTTAGAGAGAAAGCCAAAGCCATGCGCCATCTCATGCAAAATGATTGATTCGAGATCGTACTGATTACTTGGGCAATTTCCATCGGTGCCGAGATAGAAACTACTCGCCATAGTCGAATTTATGTTTATTTGAATCTCAGGATTTTGAGAATCTAAATCTTTTCCAGCAAGAGCATTGGCCATCGCGGATGGGTACCAAATATTTGGATCAGGTGCGCCGGTAAAACCTTGAAAGAAATTCACGGGACTTGCGGAGGCAAGAATTCCGCCGTTGCCTTCGGAGATATATCGCGCACTGACGTTAACTGGGACTGAAGATTGCCAGTACTGCGACCAGGTGTTGATCGCCGCTTGCACTGCGCTTTGCTCACCTAGGGGGACATCGGTGTAGGTAACGTTAATCGTGCTTTGTGCATTTGAATTTTTAAATGAGCTTGTCGATCTGTTCACCAAGTGCGGTGAGGAGCTTTGGGCAGGAGCCGCATAGGTATCAACCCAGCCTGCTCGAACTTCGTGTGCCGCAAGAGCTTGGGCTGGGCTGGCGACCGTCAATCCGCTAGCGAAGAGCGCCGCTATCGCCCCGAGAGAGATAGCCGAACGTAGGCTGATCCGGGCTCGCATAAGGCGAAATCTTAGTCTTCTGGAAGGATAGACACCATGTCCCGCCCGATCCCTCAGGTCCATGTGATCTCACGCAAGGGCTGCCACCTCTGTGAGAACGTTATTTCAACCCTGGCAGGGCTCAACGCCTCGGCTGAGTTTGATCTCTCTGAGAGTTTTATCGATGGCGACCCCGAGTTAGAGCATCGTTATGGCGAGCAAGTACCCGTTATTACGATTGATGGAAAGGTCCACGATTTCTATCGCGTCGACCCAGATCGGTTTTTAAGAGCGATCTCCAAATAAGATCTCATCGGCATCAATAATCCGATAGGCATAACCTTGCTCGGCAAGAAAGCGTTGACGGTTAGCTGCAAAATCTTGATCGACCGTGTCACGGGCAACCAATGAATAGAAGCGCGCTCCACGTCCATCGGCCTTAGGGCGGAGAACTCGACCTAAGCGTTGTGCCTCTTCTTGGCGTGAGCCGAAGGTGCCAGAGACTTGAATTGCGATTGTCGCATCCGGAAGATCGATCGAGAAGTTTGCGACTTTGGAGACCACCAAACATGTGATCTCACCGGTGCGATAGAGATTAAAGAGTCGCTCACGTTCTTTTACGGGAGTATCACCCTTAATAACTGGTGCGCCTAGGGCTTCGCCGAGTGCATCGAGTTGGTCTAAGTATTGTCCGATAACGAGAACTTGCTCATCTTGGTGCTTACGAGCGAGTGCAACCGCGACTTGGTGTTTAGTGGCGGTAGTGGCGCAGAACCGATATCGATCTTCAAGTTCTGCGGTCGCGTAATTTAAACGCTCCGCTTCCGTGAGAGTGACTCGCACTTCAACGCAATCGGCGGGTGCGATGTAGCCCTGAGATTCAATCTCTTTCCATGGCACATCAAAGCGCTTCGGTCCGATAAGCGAAAAGACCTCGCCCTCCATGCCATCTTCGCGTACCAAAGTTGCGGTCAAACCTAAGCGCCGGCGAGATTGGATATCAGCGGTGAAGCGAAAGATTGGTGCCGGCAAGAGGTGAACCTCGTCGTAAATAATTAAGCCCCAGTCGATCGCATCGAAGAGATCTAAATGGGCATAGACCCCTTTACGGCGCATCGTCATGACTTGATAGGTAGCGATAGTGACCGGGCGGATCTCCTTCTTTGCGCCGGAGTACTCGCCAATCTCATCTTCATGAAGGGTGGTTCTGCGTAATAGTTCATCGCGCCATTGGCGTGCGGCAACGGTATTTGTCACAAGAATAAGAGTTGTCGCCTTTGCATGGGCCATAGCGGCAGCACCGACGATCGTCTTACCAGCTCCACAAGGAAGCACTACAACTCCGGAGCCACCATGCCAGAAACCTTCGGCCGCCATGGATTGATATTTACGGATCGACCAGCCCTCTTCGCGGAGTGCGATCTCGTGGTGTTCACCATCCACATAACCCGCAAAATCTTCTGCCGGCCAACCTAATTTCAGCAGCGCCTGCTTGAGGAAACCTCGCTGTCCCGGGTGAACAATGATGGTCTCATCATCAAGTTGGAGTCCAAGCATCGGTGCGATCTTCTTGCCACGAGTGACTTCCTTTAATACCGCTGGATCGTGCGAGACAAGTACTAGTCCATGAACAGGATGCGCTTCTAGACGGAGTCGGCCGTAACGCGACATCGTCTCAGCAATATCGATCAGGAGTGCATGCGGAACCGCAAAGCGCGAATATTTAAGGAGCGTATCAATTACATGCTCTGCATCATGGCCAGCAGCGCGTGCATTCCATAACCCTAGGGGAGTAAGTCGGTAGGTATGGATATGTTCAGGAGATTTCTCGAGTTCGGCAAAAGCGGCGATTGCTCGACGGCACTCATCCGAGAGTATGTGGTCAACATCGAGCAGAAGTGTCTTGTCCGACTGGACAATGAGTGGACCATCGCTCATGTAAGAAGATCCTTTACTAGTGCAGAGAGAAGCGCGATCCGATCCGGAATTGAGTCGGCAAGAATGTATTCGTGTGCTGCATGAGCACCAGCTCCAACAGCACCGAGTCCATCGAGGGTTGGCGCGCCAGCGCTTGCGGCAAAGTTGCCATCGCTAGCCCCACCAACAGATGCGCTACCGATCGGTGCCATGTTGAGATCAGCTGCAACCCGCTCTAACCGCTCATAGAGCGCAGCGGTCGAAGCCAATTCAAGCGGTGGCCGATTAATACCGCCAGTAATTTCAATCTTTGCCTCAGGATGCACGGTAGCGAGCGACTTTATTGCGACATCTACTCGCTCGAGCTCTGCATACAAGAAGGATCGTGAATCAATATCTAGATGCGCAACTGCGGGCACGGTGTTTGTGGTTGAGCCCGAAGTCATCAGAGTCGGAACTACCGTGGTCCCATGTTCGGGCGCCGCAAGTGCCATCACTTGGTTGACGATATGAGCGATCTCGACGGTGGCGTTAATGCCCTTTTCGGGTTCAAGGCCAGCATGCGCTGCGCGACCATGAATGGTGATGTGATACATCGAAGTGCCTTTGCGGCCGACCTTCACTTTGCCATCAAGCGATGCTTCCAGAACCAAGACGGCGCGAGCAGATGACGCCAATCGGGTAATCAGCGCTTTTGAGGCCTTACTTCCAGTCTCTTCATCGCTTGTTGCGATCAGAGCTACCTTCGAATGCGCCTCTGGAATCTCTTTCAGACTATAAAGGGCTTGCAAGAAGCCAGCCTTCATATCGAAAATTCCTGGACCCGAGATCTGATTACCGTTTACTTGCCAGAGTGGCAAGAAGGAATCGATCGGCCAGACGGTGTCGAGGTGGGCTAAGAGAATAATTTCAGGGTTGGTTGCGCCCCACCAAAAAACCGGGCGACCTTCTTCAAGAATAATCTGAGCTGGGTGAGCGAGGTTGTCGGCCGCGATCGCAACGGCAACTTCCATCACGCGCTGACACGCAGCTAGATCCTCACTGGGGGATTGGCAGGTAACAAGCTTCTCGAGATCGGCAAGGAAGGTTGCTGTTGTCATAGGGATAGTCTGCCTTACTTGGTATCCGCGATGCTGACCCCAGTAATACGGGGGATTCGAAATTGCATGATTTCGCCGCTGCTATGGTCGAGCGCGACGAGCGTTCCTAGGCTAATTGAGCGTGGCTCGATCAGGCGGTTTGAGACCCCGCCATTGGTGTCGGCGTAACCAATCGTGAGCGTTGAACGTTCGGCGATATGGTGATGGAGCAGCTCAACCGTCTCGTTGGCACTGGTGCGGGGAACTTCGCGCGGCTTATGCGCTCGCGTCTTCTCGCCGACTCGCAGCGCTCGGACCGCAGCCTCGATGATGCTTTCAACGGGAGAACTCGCCTCCACCAAAGTTCGAGGTGGCTTTGGTGGAGATTTAGCACGACGCACTTTCGGAGCTGAGACCAGAATTCCAGATGCGTTCTCGGCGGCGGGCAGGTAACCCGATTCACGAAGTACAGCGATCAACTCGACGCTATCGCAATCAGCGATCAAGACTTGCGGTGCGAGTTTACGTAAGCCAAAGCCATCGAATTTGCGATCATGAATGATCTGCGCAATCACGCCTTCATCTTCACATCGGATGTAGCTTGACGCTGTTCCCACTCGAAGTCGACCGTGACGTTTTGCAACATCGGCGATGAGATATTCCAGCGGTTGAGGCATTGGCGTCTTTGAAGTCTTGCGTAAGAAATCCTGAATCTGCTCACCGGTCTGACCATGATCGAGTCCACGGCGAATCGAAGTTTCGGAGAAGCGATAGACGGTTGCGCCACCTCGACTCTCAATGTCGGCGATCGTTCCCATGGTGGTAGCTACTTCGAGGGTAAGTGGACCTGGCGCAATGGCGCTGTTATCGCTTTGAATCAAGATGTGATCAACGGGCTGGGGAAGCGCAGAATTGATTCCAAGA
>CAIZGZ010000101.1 GCA_903932695.1 uncultured Actinomycetes bacterium
CCAACCATCATTGAATAACCGAAGAGAGCCACCGGAGCACCGGTGTGATGTTGAATCTCTGCCATCCGAGCGGATGTCGCTGAGACCGCGACGCCCATAAAGAAGAAGGTTCCCCGTAGGGCCCATTTGGCCCTACGAATTCGCTCTGTGCTGGCCTGCTCCATCTTCCAACCGTAACGCGACCGTGCCCGCTTCTAGGCTCAATTTTACTTGTGGCTTTAAATGTGTGGGATCTATTGTTTTCCCATGGCCAAATCTTCAGCATGTCCAGTTTGTAATAAAACCTTCGAATATGGATATGTAAAAGGTGACTGGGTGGTTCACACACCAACTAAAAATGCGAGAGTCTGCAGTCAAAAATGCCGAGATATCTATCAAGCAGATCAATTCGACACGGAATCCAAGCTACTTTCTAAATCAGGTAAGAAAACTTCCCGAAAAGAGCCTCGAAATGTACAAGACTCTGACGAGCTGCAGTTCGAAAACTATGCGGAACCAGCACAGGTAGCACGAAAAGGTGACGCAGCTCCCGTCGCAATACAATCGGCGAGAATAGTTAATGGCTACGGCACATTTATTCAGGTGCTAGGAATTATTGCTGGCATAAGTATCGTCATCGTAGGATTTGTCTTAGCTTCCTCATTGCACTCAGCAGTTTTCGCTTTGGTGGGTTTGATCGTAGGAGCCTTGGATTTTGCATTATTTGCTGTTCAAGGTGCCCTGTTCAGAATGATTTCAAATTATGTCATCGCCCGGTTAGAGTAAATAATTAGCGGAAATCTCTAGTTCCCCAGATTTTTACCCTGGACGATTGAGGTCGGTTCAGCCGGATGTTTCTTTTGAAGGGATAAATAGTGAGTTGCCTCTTGAAAAGTCGAACTTTGCAAGTAACTATTTCCTTAGTCTCGGAGAATTACGCTTAACAATTATCGGTCGAACGACAGATTGAACTAGACATGTCTTTCAATAACTTCAACAATGGCGAATATCCGATGTAAAAAAGAGAATTTCAAGAGGATATAAATGAGCGCCAAATGCAACAGGCAAACGCCGAGAATTTGGCTTCAGCGTCCCTAATGGAACGGCGGCCGACGTAGCAACGTTAAAGGCGGCAAATGTGGCAGTGATAGCCTCAACGGGGAACGACTTGAATCGATCAGCGATCATGTCTATTGCGTGCCTTCCTGACGTAGTTTCGATAGGGGCAACTGATAATCCAGATCCAGGAGTTTCGGGTAAGCCCTACGATCCTTCTGCAAAGCCCTACATTGACCGATACAGCAATGGAAATCCTCAAGCGAATTTCTACCTTAATGCACGCTGGTACGTCCTGGAACCGAACGGAAAGAATAAATTTATGGTGGGCACTTCAAATGCTACGGCAGCCATGACTGGATGGTGGTCGCTGAATTACTAGGGGAGTTGGCAGGCTACCTATGATTATCTGGTCAAAAGCGCCACAACAGCGTCAACTGAGTGGCTCGTTGGGAGGTACATCGAACTACCATTTAGCTTGGACAAGTAATTGCTTTTTTTAGAGCGTGAACCTGTAGCCACATAGCAATCCTGAATTCATCTAAAGTAAGATATGGAATTACTTATTGAGATCAAAAATATTTTGGAGAAGAGCGGAGCCAGGAAAAATGACTAAATTGAATCGCTTATTTGCCGGTTGCCTTGTTGCAACCTGTACCTTTCAAATTCTTTCGCTCTCCGCTGCGAATGCTTCTCCCGCTTTTAAAGGAGAAACTAATTCTCAATCCCCAGAATGCACGCAAGCAATATTGGACTTGTCGAATTCTCTCTCAACCATTAATAGTGATCTCGCAACAACGCTTACCGAAATTCCAGATATTTCGACTGTTAGTCAAGGACAGGTGTTGCTAAGCACAATCACTCAGGATGAAAATTCGCTCAATCAAGATATTTCTACTCTAACCCCGCTTATCGCCCAAGGTGGTTCATGCGAGGGGGTTCAAAAACTGTCGGACCTCTCTCAGATGATTCCCCCGAGGAGTACTCTATTGGAGGCAGTAAAGTCGAAAATTAACAAGATGATAAGTAACCCAACTTTTGTTAAGAAGGCCGCAACCGCGAAGGCCGCAGCCGCGAAGGCCGCAGCCGCGAAGGCCGCAGCCGCTGCAAACACTTCTCACTACTCACAAGGTTTTCAATGGATGTCGAGTCAGACTATTGGAACTCTGACAAACCTGAGATGGGATTCCTGGTTTCCAGCAAATAAAAGAATGAACTCGACTACTGCACTGAATTTCTGTAGTGCACCGGATATTTTGATCGAAGGGGGAGTTTGGTGGGGCTTTGGACCATATGCGCACAGCACTTGGTCGCAAGGATGTGCTGCTGCGGCCATCAAAACTCCCTACATTCAATACTGATGATGAGTAATCGTCTGGATTTCTTGGTTGATTTTGTTCAGCAAGCCCAGTCTTCAGAGGAACGAATTTTGCCTCACTTCCCACTCGCTGGGCCTGTTGATGTAGGTGAATTAAGGCATTTTCGAGGTCGATATCCCTCCAACTTAAACCCAAGGCTTCCCCTGTCTGAGGCTACAAATGAGGAAGATGTGCAAGCAGGCGCCCATAAAGGTTCCTTTGTATGTTTTCGGTAATCGCTTAACTTATTCAATAGTCAGTAGGGATACTGGCTTGGACTAAATCTGTGGGTTTTTAACTTTCCGAACTGGATTTGATTGGATTAGTTCGAGGTTTTAATCATGATCAAGACAAATTGATAGTAGTGATCTCGCTTGCTACATACAACGAGCGCTTTGCCCCTCAGATCGCATCATGCTAAACATTTTTCCAATCTTCAGTGGATTTATGGCTGCCAGGTACTCATCACCGAGAATAGGAGCAATGAAGCAGCGGGCCAGACTGTGGTAGCACCTATAAGTGGAGTGGGCGATATTGTGTTTATGTTCACTTTCAAGCCAATCAATGAGAAGCTCCTTGAGCCTTAAGTATTAGTTCGTCACCTACTGGGTAATTGAGGCATTCATTTTTTCGTGGATTTTCTCTCTCACAAGTCTTCGAGACTCCTGAGTCGATTTTGCCAATGCTGTGACAACAAGTCCCTTTTGCTTTATTCGCTCCTGTATGAATTATCGTTTTATAGGTATGGCCTTTGCCGTTAGATGCCCCGGTCCTCTTATCCATTTGCTCCACCCGATATCGATAGTGGCTTGTGCCACCTGGGCGAATTTCAAGAAGGAAGGTCAATCTTTTTTATAAGGATTCAAAATTGATACACCTGGCTTCATTGCTATCACTGACTCCATCTGACCTCTTGATCCCGAAAAGGCTTTCAAGTGGCTTCAGATGGCCACATTCGAGGTGTTTAGGCTGATTGGATTACTTTGCTGGCTGTGGGGTAATCTACGCTCGCTGCTTCATCAGATAGCCCTGGCGGGTTGCCCGAGCGGCCAATGGGAGGGGACTGTAAATCCCCCGGCTCTGCCTTCGAAGGTTCAAATCCTTCACCCGCCACCAGCTTTTTCTCATACTTCTCCATAACAATTCCGTTAACTAAATTCCCCGATTTCTCCTTCCGCTTTCCCGCTTAAAACGGAATGCTCTCCTTCAATGCGTTGGCGTATAGCCAGCCGGTAGGAAGTGGAAGGAAAACCGTGTCTGATAAAAATAAGGCTCAGGTGGGTAGTGGCTCTGAGGAGTCTCGCCTTCAGGATTTGGGCTACCGCCAGGAACTCTCACGAGTCCTCTCTAAGTTTGCAAGCTTCAGCGTTGCTTTCACCTATCTCTCACCGATGGTGGGCATCTACTCACTTTTTGTTCTTGGAATTGGAACCGGCGGACCTCGCTACATCTGGTTGATGCTCATTCCTGTCATTGGTATGTACTTCGTCGCCATGGTCTTTGCAGAACTTGGCAGTCATTACCCGATCTCGGGTGCGCTCTATCAATATGCCAAGAACTCTGTCGGCCCTAAATATGGCTGGTGGGTTGGTTGGTTCTATTCGGTATCACTCCTGGTCTCGATTGCGGCCGTAGATACCGGAGTTGTTCCCTACGTAACGAGCATTTTAGATAACTGGTTCAACCTCAAACTTGACCCAAGTAAGCACACCGTTATTTTGTATGTCACTCTCACCCTGATCTTGGTCCAGACAATTCTTAACGTTACTGGCGCAAAGGTCATGGGTCGCGTTGCCTCATTTGGCTCCTATGTCGAGATCTTCGGAACTGTGGGAATCGCTCTCATTTTGGCAGCGGCCGGTTTCCACCATGGCTTCGGATTCCTCTTCAAGACACAGGGGGCCGAGTATGTAAAGAGCAATCCGCTCGGTGCAGATTTCGGTGGACATTGGTGGCTCGGCGCCGCGCTGATTGCGGTTCTCGCTCACGCCTTCATCTTCTACGGCTTTGAAGCTGCAGGTGACGTTGCGGAAGAGACAAAAGAGGCGAGCAAGCAAGTTCCACGTGCAATGCGCCAGGCGCTTGTCGCAGGTGCAATCACCTCATTTATCTTGGTAGCCGCACTCACACTTGCGATCCCAAACGATCCAAAGAGTTATGCAACAGCGGCATCATTTAGCGGCGGCGTGCCATTTATCTTGCAGAGCGCCATTCATTCCGCGTTCTTGCGAGACATCATGCTGCTCGCGGTGATCTTCGCCTTCTTCTCATGCGGATCCTCAATTCAAGGCGCAAGTGCTCGCATGCTCTTCTCTTATGCAAGAGATAACGCAACACCTGCTCCTAAGTTCATCTCAAAGGTATCAGCCAAGTTCCAAACGCCAGTCAACGCACTGTTGCTTGGCGCATTGATTCCGCTCTTCTTCACCTTGTTGGTCAATGTCTCACCAAGCAAAAACATCAAGATCTGGTTTATGACCTATCCTGCAAATACATCTGCGCTCACTTCGTTGGTCGCATTTGCAGTAAGCGGCATCTACCTCGCCTTCTTGCTCACCGTCCTCGGTGCGTTTATCGCACGTATCAAGGGATGGCAGCCAGCGGGGCACTACAAGCTTGGCGGTAAGGGCATGTTCGTCACCGTCTTGGCTCTGGTCTATCTCGTGTTGATGTTTATCAACTTGGTCATTCCAACTGGTCTCACGAGTCCTCGTGGTTCCCTCTTCAATCTTGACTGGGTAACTCTGATGATCATCGCGCTTCTTGGCTTGGTCGGAATCGTGGTCTTCTTCTTAGCTCCAGGAAATCGTAAGAAGAGATAGCAGCTTCAAAAAAAAGCCACCCAGCGAACTGGGTGGCTTTTTTACTTGTGTGAGTTAGATATCGAAGCGATCGGCTTCCATGACCTTAGTCCAAGCAAAGACGAAGTCCACGATGAACTTCTTCTTCGCATCACTGCTTGCGTAAACCTCTGAGAGGGCACGTAGCTCTGAGTTTGAACCAAAGACCAAGTCAGCGCGTGATGCGACCCACTTTGTCTTCCCGCTCTTGCGATCGCGACCCTCAAAGAGTGCGGCATCGCGGGCAGTTGGCGCCCAAACTGTTTCGCTATCGAGCAGATTGATAAAGAAGTCATTGGTGAGCGAGCCTGGCTTGCCGGTAAGTACGCCGGCGCCTTCGACGCTGACACCAAGGACTCGCAATCCACCAACCAGAACTGTCATCTCTGGAGCGCTCACGCCAAGAAGTGCAGCCTTATCAACCAGTAGGAACTCGGCTGGATGAGGGAGGGCAGGCTTTGCGAAATTACGGAAACCATCTGCATGTGGCTCGAGTACTGCAAATGATGCAGCATCGGTCTGAGCTTGGGTTGCATCCGTGCGTCCTGGAGTGAAAGGTACTTGGACCTTTACACCAGCACGAGCTGCTGCTTCTTCAATTGCGGCAACTCCACCAAGGACGATGAGGTCTGCGAGTGAGATCTTCTTCTTATTATCTTTATTGAACTTCTCTTGGATAGAGGTGAGCTTCTTGAGGACCTTTGCGAGTTGCTCTGGCTTGTTAGCCGCCCAACTACGTTGTGGCTCAAGTGCAATACGGGCACCATTTGCACCACCGCGCTTATCGGTTGATCGGAAAGTAGAAGCGGAAGCCCATGCTGTCTCAATCAGCTCTGCTGAAGTGAGATCAGATTTCAAGATTGCTTCCTTGAGCTTTGTGATGCCCTTGTTTCCAACAACATCCTTTGCACGAGGGAGCGGATCTTGCCAAATGAGTTCTTCGCGTGGAGCTTCTGGTCCGAGGTAGCGAGTGATTGGACCCATGTCACGGTGAGTGAGTTTGAACCAAGCACGAGCGAAGGCATCTTCGAGCTCATCGAAGTTCTCGAGGAATCGCTTTGAAATGGGACCATAGATGGGATCGAAGCGAAGTGCTAAGTCGGTGGTGAGCATTACTGGTGCATGCTTCTTCGACGGATCGTGGGCATCTGGAACAGAGTTCGCAGCTTCACCATTTTTTGGAATCCATTGAATTGCACCCGCCGGGCTCTTGGTCTGCTCCCATTCGTGGGCATACATGGTCTCGAGATAGAGGTTGTCCCACTTGATTGGTGTGGCCTTCCAAGCGCCTTCTAGGCCACTTGAGATCGTTGAGGAGCCATTGCCGGTACCGAAAGAGTTCTTCCAGCCAAGGCCCATCTCTTCGATGCTTGCTGCTTCTGGTTCAGCACCTACATGCTTACTTGGATCAGCGGCGCCATGCGTCTTTCCGAAGGTATGGCCACCAGCAATAAGTGCAACAGTCTCTTCATCGTTCATCGCCATGCGGGCAAAGGTCTCGCGAATATCTTTCGCCGAAGCCAAGATATCTGGATTGCCATCAGGACCTTCTGGGTTTACGTAGATCAAGCCCATCTGTACTGCAGCGAGTGGGTTCTCTAGATCGCGATCACCGCTGTAGCGATTGTTAGCGAGCCATTCTTGCTCTTTACCCCAATAAGTCTCATCCGGCTCCCAAACATCTACACGTCCGCCGCCAAAACCAAATGTCTTCAGACCCATAGATTCGAGGGCACAGTTTCCGGCCAGAATCATGAGATCTGCCCATGAAATCTTCTTGCCATATTTTTGCTTAATTGGCCACAAGAGGCGACGAGCTTTATCAAGGTTGACGTTATCTGGCCAGCTATTAAGCGGTGCAAAACGTTGCATGCCAGAACCGCCACCGCCGCGACCGTCATAGGTGCGATAGGTGCCAGCGCTGTGCCACGCCATACGAATAAAGAATGGGCCGTAGTGACCGTAATCTGCTGGCCACCACTCTTGGGAGTCGGTCATCAAAGCGTAGATATCCTTCTTAACCGCTTTGAGGTCGAGTGAATTAAATTCTGCGGCGTAATCAAAGTCAGGATCCATAGGATCGGCCGCGACATTGTGCGCGAGGACCTTGAGGTTAAGTTGGTTAGGCCACCAATCCTGATTGAAGGTACCTTCGCTACTCGCCTTGGCGCCGGTGTATGGGCACTTTGCTTCTTCTGACATCTGATCTCCCTCGTAATTGATAGTTCCAAGCCTAACCAGCGTGCTGGATCGATGCACCTTTTCTCGTGAATATCGGGCTAACCTACGCAATATGGCCCGTAAACAGCTCCCACATATGATCTGCACCAGCTGCGGCGCAAAAGTTGACCGAGACGCCTATTACTGCAGAAAGTGCGAGTCGGTAGTCGATGCGCTCGCTGCTCCTGGGATGAAGCGCGAAGATACGCGATTGCTCTCTCGATTGATTAGCGCCAATAAAGATCACCTCTTTCGAAATGCCTTCATCGGAATATTTATTCTCATTTTCATCATCACCGGGATTGAGATGGGGAGCAAGTATCTGTCGGTTGCCAAAGACAATAACTCCAGCCCGATCTTCCAATTGATTGTCGATGCACCAACAAAACCGGTTCAGTGCAGTGGTCCGGTCTGTCACTTGTTAATCGATATTAAGAATAAAAGTGGAATGGCTCAGATGATTGATGCACGGCCAACTTTTATAGATTCAGATGGCCAGACATATCCAGCTTCAGATCCGACGTTACTTGGTACTGGAACGATCTATTGCGAACCAGAGATTAAGCTGACATTGGCAGCTCACGCTGAGAAGAAGTACATCGGAGTCTGCGTGCAAGGTGCGCCTCACAATAGTTCGTTAACCCTCGTGCGATTAAACGCAACCGATGGTTCGCTTATTGTCAGCGGTCGGTTAGCTACACCGATACCTTAACGAGAGAGACTCGACTCTGTGCAACCGCTTCTGATGCTTCAGCGGTGAGTTCTGAATCGGTAATAATTTTATGAGCCTGACCTAACGTGGCAAATTTGGCGAGAGCAACTTGTCCCCACTTCGTGCTATCCGCAACGGCAACAACTTCTGAAGCAGAGCGCATAAATGCACGGTTGGTCTCGGCTTCTTGCAAATTCGGAGATGTGAAGCCGGCTTCATCGCTCATACCGTGGACTCCCATAAAGAGGATGTCGACATGAAGTCCGCGAATGGATTCGAGGGCAACCGGTCCAACCAGCGCTTCAGTCGGTGTGCGAATTCCGCCAACGAGAATGACGGTCTGAGTGGAATCTTTAATGCTCCAAAATTTCTCGGCAACTTTGAGCGAGTTAGTGACGACAGTGATATTGGGAATTGAAACTAAGTAACTTGCGACTGCGTGAGTTGTGGATCCACCGTTGAGCGCAACGGATGCACCTGGATAAACCAAGGATGCGGCATAAGAACCAATGGCATCTTTGGCTCCCTTGGAGAGCCCGGATTTCACTAAGAATGCTGGCTCTAGTGAAGAAGAGTCATGGGCCACGGTCGCACCGCCGTGAACTTTGAGGAGCGCGCCGTCCCGAGCAAGGAGATCGAGGTCGCGCCGGATCGTCATATCGGAGACGCCGAGCTGTTCGACCAGATCGACCACGCGGGCCGCGCCATTCTCGTTGAGATACTTCATGATGTAGAGGTGGCGTTGATTTGCGAGCATGGTGAGCTCCGTTCGGATCGGTGAGGAGAGAACCATCTCCCTAAATCAAACAAAAGTCAACAAGTTTTCCCGTGATAACGACAGATATCTCTGTTGAATCTCCATACTCCCGCTTGATAACAAAAGAGTTATGAAGAAACCTGTTTAATTTCGTTGAAACTTGTTGACTCTCATACCGGCATCTGGTGGTCTACTCCATGGAACACGCGGTTGTTCTGGGTCTACTTCTATAGAAGGGTTAGGCAACAATGAAGGAAATCATTACCGAGAGCGAAGTTTCACGTCGCTCCGTACTTAAGGGTGCCGCTGCCGGTGCTGCAGTAATCGCTGCAGGCGGACTTGGCGCTGCTACAGCTGGCTCAAGCGCTGCTTCTGCCGCTGGTTACACAGTGAGCTTTGGCTCAAACAACTCGAACCCACCAGGACCAAAGGAAGATGCAGCTTGGACTGCAGCTGCGGCCGCTGCTGGAATTACAGTTCAGTTGAACGTTGTTGATCACAACACATTCCAAAATCAAATTAATACCTACCTCCAAGGCACACCAGATAACGTCTTTGACTGGTTCGCTGGCTATCGCATGCAGTTCTTTGCACAAAAGGGCCTGCTTACACCAGCAGATGATGTCTGGAAGGTAATTGGCAAGAACTTCACACCAGGATTTGCTGCAGCGTCAACAGGTCTTGATGGCAAGAAGTACTTGGTTCCAACCGACTGGTATCCATGGGCAATTCACTATCGCAAGTCAGTCTGGAAGGCTGCTGGAGTTAACCCAGCATCAATCAAGACTCTTGCTGATCTAGTCAATGCTTGTAAGACATTTAAGTCAAAGGGATTGATTCCAATCGCACAGGCTGACAAGGGTGGCTGGGAAGCAATGGGTGTCTTCGACATCATCAACATGCGTACCAACGGCTACCAATTCCACGCAGACCTCACAGCAGGTCGCGTGAAGTTCACAGACCCACGCGTTCAGAAGACATTCACAAACTGGAAGGCGATTACTCCTTACACAAACAAGGATGTACTCAGCCAATCAGATCAGACAGCTGGAACACTTGTTCTTCAGAAGAAGGCTGCAATGATCATCATGGGCTCATTCACATCTGGTCTCTACACAGATAAGGCAGATTACAACGATCTCGCTTTGATCCCATTCCCAGTCATTAACCCTGCATACGGAACAGATTCAATCGATGCACCTATCGACGGTGTATTGATGTCGAACTCTGCAAAGTCAAACCTCGCAGGTTCAGAGGCGCTCATGGAGTTCATCGCAGGAACAACCTTCTCTGCAACCATGCAGGCGATCTCTCCAGGACTCTATGCGAACAAGAACTCAGCAGTGCCTGCTGATCCATTTATCCAATCTCAGGTTAAGTTGGTTCAGAACACCAAGCACGTCGCACAGTTCTTCGATCGCGATTCACGTCCAGACTTCGCGTATCCAATCTTCTCGGATGCGATCCAGAAGTTCCTTACCGGCGGAGATTCCAAGGCGATTGCGACCAACCTCGCAGCGCAATGGGATGCCCTACCTCCAGTCTAAGAAATACCCAGAACCAACAAGCAGTAACGAGTCTTCTTGGCCTCACTCGCATAGAGTGGGGCCAAGAGCTCCCTCGAACGCAGGATACGACGAAGTATTCATAGAGATCTGATCAGAAATCCTGCCAATAAGCGCATACAAAGCAAAGGAAAAAACTCCCTTGAGCCTCCTAAAAGATGATTTAGGTAAGAAGTCCACACGCCTCAAGGCTACGCGTCGACGCGGATCAAATAATTTTTCGAAGAGCGATCGCCTCACCATTGCTGGGTTTGTAGGCATCCCAACCATTCTTCACATTCTCTTTGTCTGGGTTCCAGCCATCTGCACCATCCTTCTCTCCTTTACTTTCTGGGATGGCATCGGTGGACTGAAGAATATTAAGTGGGTTGGTTTCACCAACTATCGCCAGATCTATCACCTTGATCAGAACTTCGGTCCAGCTGTCCGCAACAACCTGCTCTGGCTCGCTGTCTTTGCCTTTATCGCAACGCCACTTGGAATAGTCCTGGCCTATAACATTGATAAGAATCTCAAAGGCACAAAGTTTTATCAGACCGCTTTCTACATGCCACTGGTGATCTCGCTAGCGGTAACCGGAATCATCTGGGATAACGTCTTCTTCACAGATGGCGTCGTGAACTCTCTACTAGGCAACACCAATCCCAACACTGCGATCGACTGGTTTGGCGACCCGAACAAAAATATTTGGGTAGTGCTCCTGATCGCCTCATGGCGACATATTGGCTACATCATGCTGCTCTACTTAGCAGGTATGAAATCCTTCGATGGATCACTTCGTGAAGCTGCGGCGATTGATGGCTGCACCGAGTGGTACACCTTCCGCAAAGTGGTATTCCCATCACTTCGCCCGGTTAACGTGATTATCGTCGTAGTTACCATCATCGAATCACTTCGCGCCTTCGACCTGGTCTACATCATTAACCAGGGAACGAATGGGCTGCAGACGCTTGGCGTGCTGGTCTATGACAATATCTTAGGCTCATCGATGCGCATTGGTTGGGGAGCTGCCTATGCAACGCTGCTCTTCTTGATCTGCCTTGGGCCAATCACCGTCTATCTCTATCAAAACTTTAGCAAGGAAGACTAGACATGGTTACTGGAAAGAAAAGCAAGATTGGTGCACGCGTCACCATTGGTTTCCTCGCTGTATTTTCAGTGGTCTGGATCCTTCCGATCCTCTTCACGATCTTGCAGTCACTACGTCCATACCAAGACGTGCTCAAGTACGGCATCATGTCTTTCCCTCACCACTTGAGCTTCCACAACTATTACAACGCCCTTGTGCAATCAAAGATGTGGCTCTTCTTCTTCAACTCGATTGAAGTAGCAGTACCTGCCGTCTTTATTACGCTCTTGCTCTCCTCGATGATCGCCTTCGTGTTGAGTCGCTATCGTTCACGGTTTACCGTGCCGTTGCTGATGCTCTTCACCGCAGGCAATCTGCTCCCACCACAGCTTCTCTTTATCCCGCTCTTTAGACTCTATTTAAAGATTCCGGTTCCAGGTTTTATCAATAACAACCACGTTCTCTATGACACCCAATTGGGCTTGATCCTGGTGCATGTGGCGATTCAAATTGGTTTTGCAACGTTTATGTTGACCAACTATCTGCGCACGATTCCAAAGGAGATCTCCGAATCTGCCTTGGTTGATGGTGCAAATGTCTGGAATCACTTCTATCGGATTATCTTGCCGCTCTTGCGTCCGGCTCTGGCCTCATTGGGAGTGCTGCTGACGACCTGGATCTACAACGACTTCTTCTGGTCGATTGTGCTCCTTAAGTCAGGTAACAAGCGCCCAATCACTGCAGCGCTCTCAAACCTGCA
>CAIZGZ010000102.1 GCA_903932695.1 uncultured Actinomycetes bacterium
CAGTAATGACAGGCGAGACCGGCGTAGGCCAGGTATGGGCCGAAGACCGGGGCGACCTTGGAGAAGGCCGGGGCATCTGCCTGAACTTGGTCAAAAGTTCGCGGATCGGGAAAATCCAAGCAGGTGGTGATCTGTGAGATGTCGTTCTGGTTAGAGATGTAGTGACCGCTTGGATCGCGTTGATCGTAATTATCGGCAAGAGCGAGTAGACCGGTGCCATCGTTATGTGAGATCGCTTCGCTCAGAGATTTTTTGAGATCGGGCCAACCAGATGCTGGGTCATAGAGCGCTGATGCGATTCCTGTGATGGCAAGGGCCTCGGTCAAAGTGCGACCACTCTTTGTCGGGAGCGGAGCTTTGCGCGCGGATTGCAGCAGGTTCTGAATCTGGGCGGTTGAGTATTGTGGATTGGATTTAATGAATGATGCGAGTGCTGCATCAAAACCTTGGGCTTGTGCCAGATTCTGTTGATCAATCGAGATATTTGGGTCAACCGCACCGTCTAACACCATCCGACCAGTGTTCTGTGGAAAGAGCGCTGCATACAACGTACCGAGGTAAGTGCCGTAAGACTTGCCGATGTAATCAAGTTTTGGCTGGTGCAAGAGCGCGCGCAAGATATCCATATCTTTTGCCGACTCAAGTGTGGAGTAGTGGCCAAGGTTGCGACCGATCTGGTTCCAACAGGTATTAGCGAAATCTTCTGCTTGCTTTTGTGCTGCTGCGAAGTCCGCCGCGTTTTGAATGCTTCCACCGGTCTGCAAGTAGTCATCTTCTTGGTTGTCGGTTAGACAACGAACTGGTTGCGAGAGATTAACGCCACGGGGGTCGATTCCGACGATGTCGTAGTTATCTTCAATCACTTTAGAGACAATATTGTCAGCGTTATACGCATACTCCACGCCAGAACCACCTGGGCCACCTGGGTTCACGAAGAGGTCACCAAGTTTTGTGGCGGCACCCGATGCTGGGTGTACCAAGACTTGTAGTGAGAAATTACCAGTATCGAAATTGTTGTAATCAATAGGCACTTGGTAGGTGGTGCACTCAAAGCCGTTGTCGCAAGCCTGCCAATTAAGTTTCTGGCTCATGTACTTCTGCATCGTCCAATGCACTTTTGGCTTTAGGTGTTGGTAAGCAGCCTGGCCGCCAAATGCGAGACCGACGACGAGCGACGAGATGGTAAGTGAGATCAGGAAATTGCGAAGTGGACGTGGCCGCTTTGGTTCTGCAAGCGTTTCAAAATGGACTGGTGGAATGAATTCACTCATGCGAGCTGCACCATCATCGCTTCGATTGCGAGCAGTGGTGCCGCGTTGTGAGTGAGTTGGGTTCGGGTCTTCATGATCGCTTCTAACTTCTTGAGTGTGTCATCGGGGCTCTTTGATTGCGCAACGATCTCGATCTCGCGCACCATATCGATATTGACCAACGAATCTTGTGGGCTCTTTGATTGCACCATTAATACGTCACGATAAAAAGTGGCGATATCTAGCAATGCGCGGTCTAAGTAATCGCGAACCATGCGAGTCTGACGCGACTTCTGTTCTTTCTCTAACTCTTTAATCGCCTTTGCACCACCTGCAACAACTCGAGTTCCTTGTTGTCCCCACGCTTCTTTGAGTGCTGCGAGTTCGCCTTCGTTCTTCTTCTCCGCCTCTGCTTCGGCATCGCGCTTAGCGGCGTCGACCAACATGCCAGCGCACTTAAAAGCGGAGGCGATATCGGTAATCGTGAGCGGTAATTTAAGAATGTCGGTGCGACGGGTGCGTGCATCGGCGTTTAATGCAAG